>SHWK01000023.1 GCA_009693885.1 Rickettsiales bacterium | reverse complement strand
TTTAAAAAATATAAAAACCAATCCACAATCGCCGCAACAGGAGCCAGTGCAGCCACAGCAGGAACAATGGCCGTAATGACATCCGCCATCAGCCGCAACACCCAGCACTAATACTTCAAAAACTTATCAGCCGGCCTATCAATAGTTACAAATTCGCCACTCCCAACCTGCAACACCGCTAAATTTCTCTGCACTAAACCATTCGCTAAAAAACGAAATCCACCATCAATTCCACTAAAGCCATTCTTTTGCGGATTAACATAATTAATAAAATCAGCATTTGCAGGCAATCCTTCTTTTTTATCAACCAACTCTGCAATTGCCGCAACTGAATCATAAGCAATAGAAGCAATGCGCGGAGGAAATTTATTATAAGTTTGATAATAAGATTTTTCAAAACTTGCAAAGCGATTATGCTCAGGAGCCGCAAACCACGCACCAAAAAGATTGCCTCTATTTAGCGTTGCAACATCATCCCATTGCGCAGTGCCAATAATTTGATATTCGCGCTCTTGAGTATTATATTGTTTAATTAAATCAGTAATTTTTGCGAGAGTTGTTCCTGATTCAGGAACAAAAATAACTTGCGGATAAGTGCGATCAGAATCTTTAATTGTAGTATTTTTTGCTAATTTATTGCCGCGTCCTTCAGCCAAGCGTGCTGGCACCATAGAGGCATTAATCAAGCGCTCAACTACTTTATTGAGATCGCTGCCAGAAGAATCATAAAATTCAGCAGTAATAATAGTGCCATCGCGCGCTTTAACAATACGCTTAAACATATTTGCAACTGTTAATCCATATTGATTATTGGGTGCCAAAACGGCAAAATTTATTTTATTGTGATCTATCGCATAATTTACAACTTTATCAATTTGTTGTTCAGGCAAAAATCCTGCAATAAAAACTCCGCCACCATTATTGATTTTGCCGCTTAATTGTTGATTATTTGATAGCGAAATTGCTGTTACATAATTATCGCTAAAGTTTTTTGCAAGAGATTCAACCGAGCTGCTAAACACAGGCCCAATGACAACTTTAATACCCTGATCAGTGATTTCTTTTATTGATTTAGCTGGCTCAGAAGGGGTATCTTTGCTATCAATTAAAACAAGCTCAATATTGTGATTTATATCATTATCAAAAAGCGACATAACTGCAGCATTATAGAGGCTCCAACCTAGATCACGATTTTTGCCAGAGAAAGGAAAAAATAATCCGACCTTCACTTTCTTTTTAATAGCCTTTAGAGTATCTAAATTGTGTGAATATAGAAATGGCGTTTGATTTCTTGGTTGTTCCACAGGTTGCGTTATTATTGGGGTAGGAGGTTCTTTCTGACGAGCCTCTGGCAAAATATCTCGCGAAAAATTATTTAGTGATTCGCAAGAAGTAAGAAAAATTGTAGTAAATATAATAATAAATAAATTTTTCATGTCTGAATTTTATGTTGTTGCAACTCCAATTGGAAATTTGCAAGATATTACATTACGCGCCCTAGAGGTTCTAAAGCTAAGCGATGCCATAATTTGCGAAGACACCAGAATCACTGCGCGTCTCCTAGAAAAATATGAGATCAAAAATAAAAAGCTATTAGTCTATAATGATAACTCCGACGAAATGACGCGCAAGAAAATTTTGCATATGTTGGTTAGTGGCTCAAATATTGCCCTAGTTAGCGATGCAGGAACGCCATTAATATCTGATCCGGGGCATAAGTTAATTTGTTTTTTGCGTGAGCATAATATTAAAATCACTCCACTTCCAGGGGCCTCTTCGGTAACAACAGCGCTTTCAGCTAGCGGTATTGCCTGCGATAATTTTCTATTTATAGGATTTTTACCGAGCCCACAAATTCAGCGTCAAAATGCCCTAAAAGAATTGCCAAAAAACTATACTTTGGTATTTTTTGAATCAGCTTTAAGATCTATAGAAATGCTAGAAGATCTTCATAAAATATTCGGCAATCGCAGAGTAGCTGTGGCGCGTGAGCTTACTAAAATTCACGAAGAAATCATTAATAATGAATTAATAAAAGTAATTGATTTTTTCAAGCAAAATTCTGAAAAACTGCGTGGTGAGTTTGTAATTATCCTCGAAAAAGCTAGTCGCGGCGCAAAATCTTTAACTCAGGCAGAATTAGAGCAAGAAATCAGAAAAGCTGCCGGCAATGGATTAAGTATCAAAGAGATTTCTGAGCATTTATCGCAAATTCATGG
Organism: Rickettsiales bacterium; assembly: GCA_009693885.1. Classification (GTDB taxonomy): domain Bacteria; phylum Pseudomonadota; class Alphaproteobacteria; order Rickettsiales; family UBA1997; genus CAMCFD01. The sequence goes on along the minus strand of SHWK01000023.1, from coordinate 9,248 downwards.
ATTGCATAAAAAAGAAGTTTATCAATTAGCGTTGCAGCTTCAAAAATAAGCGCTAATCTTTACCTAACACCATTTTACAACTTTAGTAACAATTAAATAATTTCGTGCAACTACAACAAAATAGCGGTTCAAGTCAATCAAGAAGCGGTGGACAAAAATCTGAGCAAATCGCCGGCAAGTCATATCGCATCAATGAGCAGATCAGGTCTGCGCAAGTCCGAGTAATAGATCACAACTCTGATATGTTGGGGATATTATCTCTTGAAGAGGGTATTAAAAGGGCCCAAGATGCTGGCCTCGATTTAGTTGAGCTCTCGCCAAACGCCGAGCCACCAGTCTGCAAAATTACCAATTTCGGAAAAATGCGTTATGAGTTGCAAAAAAAAGCAGCTGATGCACGCAAAAAACAAAGGGTCGTTGAAACCAAAGAAATCAAGATGTCAATCAACATTGGCAAAAATGATTTTGATGTAAAAATGAAACATGTCGCCAAATTTGTTGAACAAGGCGATAAAGTTAAAGTATCAGTTAGAATGAAAGGTCGTGAGATTACCCATCTTGATTTGGCAAAAACTATGATGAAAGATGTTTTATTGCAAACTGAAGCCTTTGCCAAGCCAGAATCTAATCCTAGATTAGAAGGAAACCAAATGATTGCGATTCTTGTCAAAAAATAATGGATAAAAAAATGCAAAAATTAATCAAGCAAGTTGTTGATTTTGTAGTTTCTAAAAAACAATCAAAAGATTTTTTAGATTTCATTGAAATTTTTTATTTACAAAATCAAGAGCGTGATTTTGTTCAATATAAAATCGCCGAGCTCTACGAAAACGCCCTTCCGAGCTTTGAATTTTTTCAAAATAAAAAAGCGGGGCAATTTAAAATTCGCCTCACTAATTCTGCAAAAAACAATTACAGTATCCTTGAAATTCTCAATGATGATATGCCGTTCTTGGTTGATTCAATTGCGGCACAAATTGATAAATTTGGCATTGAAGTCAAAAATGTTATTCATCCAATTTATGATGTAACCCGCAATAAATCAGGGGTTCTGCAATCTATTTCTGCAAATAAAAATTCTAAATCAGAATCATTGATGCAATTTCATATTGCAAAAATTGATGATAAAAATGCTGTCGCTTTAAAAGATTCAATTAGCAAACTTCTTGAAACAATCAGAATTGTGGTTGAGGATTGGAAGCAGATGGTTATTGCTGTTAAGGTGTTACAAAATAAAATTATAACCAAAAAAAAATCAGCAGCAGAAATTTCTGAGATCAAAAATTTTATTTCTTGGATAGCTAATGGAAGTTTTATTCTGTTAGGTTTCAAAGAGTTTGATTTTGTTAATAATAAATTGAAGCCAGTTGATTCTTCGGCGCTCGGCGTGTTTCGCGTTCCATATGAAGAATTTCGGCCGAATGTTGCTAATTCTTCGGTGCAAGAAATTGCAGAAGTAGTAAAAAATCCTTATATTGTTGAAATTGTAAAATCGCGTTATAAATCGCAAATACATCGCAACGCCAACGCTGAAAGAATCCGCGTACAAAAATTTTCTTCCTCTGGCGAGGTTATTGGAGAATATCGTATTATTGGTCTTTTCACCTCTTCGGCTTATAGCCAGAGCCCATCGCAAATTCCTCTAATTAATGGCAAAATTTCTAAGGTTATTGAGGCTTCTGAATTTGTTAAAGGAAGTCATAACTATAAGGATTTAGTTTCGATAATTGAAGCCTATCCGCGTGATGAATTATTCCAAATTAACGAACAAGATCTTCTGCGAATTTCTACTGGAATCGTTGCAATTTGTGGTCGTAACCAAGTACGCTTTTTTGCGCGCAAAGATAAATATAATCGCTTTGTTAGTTGCTTAGTGTTTGTACCGCGTGAGCGCAGCACAAGTGAGCTTCGTACCAAAATCTGCAATTATTTATCCGATTCTTATAAAGGTGTTGTTGTTGATGTTTTTGTACAAATAACCGAATCAAATCTAACTAGATTACATTTAATTATTCGCACTGAAACTGTTGTCAACCCAGATGAATCAAAGATCGAAAGTGATATCACTGAAATGACAAAATTGTGGTCTGATAGTTTAAAAGATGAAGTTTTTACAAAATTTGGTACTGAAAAAGCAAATACAATTTTTGCAAAATACAAAAATTCTTTTTCTGTAAGCTACGCAAATCGTTTTGATGCAAGACGCGCTGCGATAGATATTTTGCGCATTGAGGACTGTTTAGAAAAAAATTCAATTCTATTTAATTTATATAATAGCTCGACAAGTGAAAAAGATGTTACTGAGTTAAAAATTTACTCCACGCAGCGCGAATTAATTCTTTCTGATGTGATGCCAATCCTTGAGAGCTTTGGTTTTAGCGTTATTCATGAGCATACTTATGTTGTTGATATTAACATAGATAATAAAGTTTGGATTCATTATTTCCGTTTAAATTTAAGCAAATCTGGCCATCAATTTAGCGAAGAACTAAAGAAAAATTTTGAAGAAGCAATTTCTTTAATATGGCTTGATGTCTTGAGTGTAGGCTCTCTAAACCGTCTTTTGGTTTCAGCCTCGTTAAATTGGAAAGAAGTTTATTTATTACGCTCTTATGCAAAATATGTTTATCAAGCAGGGTTTCGTCATGATCAAGAATATGTGGCGAATATCCTTGTTAAACATAGCGATATCACTGGATTGTTGGTTGAATTATTCGCTATAAAATTTGATCCAGAATTAAAAATTAAAACAGAAGAGCGCAATAAAAAAATCTCGCAAGTTGCTGATAAAATTAAAGCCTCACTTAATAAAGTTACCGATGCTTCGCATGATCTGGCGATTCAAAAATTCTTTGGATTGATTAACGCAACTTTGCGCACAAACTATTATCAAAGAACGCAAGATGGTCATTTTAAAGGCTATATGTCCTTCAAATTTGATTGCAAAAAAGTTCCTGATTTGCCTTTGCCTTTGCCTCATGCCGAAATTTTTGTTTATTCAAATCAAGTTGAGGGTGTGCATTTGAGAGGTGGGCGCGTTGCTCGCGGGGGGCTTCGTTGGTCTGATCGTCATGAAGATTTTAGAACAGAAGTGCTCGGTTTGATGAAAGCGCAAATGACAAAAAATGCGGTTATTGTTCCAGTTGGCTCTAAGGGCGGCTTTGTTGTTAAAAAAGATGTTAGCAAAATGACTCGTGAAGAATTTTTGCAAGAAGGCATTGAGTGCTACAAAACATTCTTGCGCGGCATTCTTGATCTAACTGATAATGTGATTAACGGCAAAATTATTCATCCACAAAATGTTGTGATGCATGATGGTGTTGATCCTTATTTGGTGGTGGCCGCAGATAAAGGCACCGCAACTTTCTCCGATATCGCAAATTCAGTTTCGGCGGAATATAATTTTTGGCTGGGTGATGCTTTTGCTTCTGGGGGCTCGGCCGGTTATGATCACAAAAAAATGGGCATCACTGCTAAAGGTACGTGGATCTCGGTTGCGCGGCATTTCCGTGAAATGGGTGTTGATACGCAAACGCAAGATTTTACTTGTGTTGGCATCGGTGATTTATCCGGTGATGTTTTTGGTAATGGAATGTTGCTGTCGCCGCACATCAAGATGGTTGCGGCTTTCAATCACTTGCATATTTTCTTTGATCCCAATCCTGATGCAGCAAAATCTTTCATAGAAAGACAGCGCATGTTTAATTTGCCACGCTCAAGTTGGACTGATTATAGCAAGTCTTTAATTTCTAAGGGTGGCGGTGTTTTTGAAAGAAGTGCAAAATCAATAAAAATCTCTCCTGAAACAAAACAAGTTTTAGCAATTGAGCAAGATGAGCTTACTCCAAATGATCTTCTAAGCGCTATTTTAAAGGCTCCAGTAGATTTATTATGGAATGGTGGAATCGGAACTTATGTTAAAGCTAGCGATGAGTCTCATCAAGATGTAGGCGATCGCGCTAATGATGCGATCAGAATTAACGGCGCTGACTTGCGTGCAAAAGTTGTGGGTGAGGGCGGAAATCTTGGCTTCACACAAAAAGGTCGTGTTGAATATGCTTTAAATGGCGGACGCATCAATACCGATGCCTTGGATAACTCTGCCGGCGTTGATTGCTCTGATCATGAGGTTAATATTAAAATTGCGCTTACTCAAGCTTTGCGTGCCAAAAAAATAACTCTCGCCGAAAGAAATAAAATCCTTGAAAGCATGACTGACGAGGTTTCAGATCTTGTATTGAGTGATAATCGTTTGCAAACTCAAGTTATTACAATTGTACAAAGCCAAGGTGTTAATGCTTTGGGAGGACAATCTCAATTTTTGAATACATTAGAAAAATCAGGATTACTCAATCGTAAAATAGAATTTTTACCTTCATCGAAAGAAATTGCTAAGAGGCAAGTGGATAGGGTTGGCCTTACTCGCCCAGAGCTTTGCGTGATGTTGGCTTATTCTAAAATGGATATTTATAATAAAATTTTAGCATCAAAATTAATTGATGATGAATATTTCTCAGAAGAACTTTCATCATATTTTCCAAAATTGATGCAGAAAAAATTTGCTGAAGAAATCCAATCTCATCAACTTCGTCGTGAAATCATCGCTACGCAAATTACTAATTTTGTGATTAATCGCGTTGGCATCAGTTTCATTAATCAAATCGCGCAAGAAAGTGGATTCGATGTGGTTGCGGTAGTAAAAAGCTTCATTATCACTTGTGATTCTTTTGGTTTAAGAAAAGTTTGGGAAGATGTTGAAAATGTTGATAAAACAGTTGCGGCGCATATTCAAACTCAAATGTTTTTAAGTGCCAATAAATTATTGGAGCGATCAATGCTGTGGCTTCTCCACAATCAAGTATCTGGAAATTTAACTACTATTGTTGCAAGATTCAAAAAAATTGCCTCTGAATTATCAAAAATTTTAACACAAGTTTTGGCAGAAGCCTCGCGTGATTCTTATGAAATAAAAGTTGAGCGCTATGTTTTAAATAATGTTGAGCCAATTCTAGCGCGCAAAATTGCGGCGATGGATCCAATTGCCTCAGCTTTTGATATTGCTGAAATTTTAGCTAAAGTAGAAAAAAGTTCTGCCATCACAGGTGGCTCAAAGATTGATCTTAAGGTGATAGCAAAAATTTATTTTGAAGTAGGCACTAGATTTTCACTAAAATGGTTGCGCTCAAAATTATCTGATTTAGCTTCTGAGGGATATTGGCAAAAGCTTTCCAGCAAAACAATCATTGAAGATCTATATCTTTCTCAAATGAAAATTTCACAAGAAATTGTTTATTCTAATTGCAAAAAAGATGAATTCAGTGAAGCTGATGCTATGCGAATCTGGATTGAAAAAGTTAAGCTTTTAGTCGAAAGGTATGATAATTTTGTTTTAGATTTAAAATCGTATCCAAACCCTGATATGTCTATGTTTGTTGTGGCTTTAAATCGGATAAAGCCTTTGGTTAATTAAAAATATATGCGGTCGTGGCGGAATTGGTATACGCGCAACGTTGAGGTCGTTGTGGGGTAAAACCCGTGGAAGTTCAAATCTTCTCGACCGCACCATAATTTTAGCGAAGCTAAAATTATTCATTTACATGTCGCTGTAGCGACTTTGCGTGCTTTCGCTGCGCAACGCTGCTCGCGCATCGCATTCGTTGGTTTTGCTATTTTACTTATTTTTTGTTTTGTGCTTTGCGAGAAAATTTTGAGGGCAGCCTCAAAAATTTTTTAACTCATATTTTTTATTCTTATGAAATTTTTAGTTCTTAAAGAAAATAATCCTACTGAAAATCGTGTTGCGCTTACTCTTGATTTGGTGGCGAAATATCAAAAAATTGGGTTTGAAATTTTTGTTGAGAAAGGTGCGGGAGAAAAATCTGCCATTAGTGATGAGGCCTACAGCAAAGCTGGTGTAATGGTTGTACAAGATGTTGCGCAAATATTGCCTGATATTGATGTTATTGTTTCTGTGCAAAGAAATGAAATTGATTTATCTAAGGTAAAAAAAGGTGTGGTTTTTGTTGGAATGTTGAATCCATATTTTCAAAAAGAAAAAATTATACAATTAATTGATGCTGGTATTTTGCCTTTTGCACTTGAGTTGGTGCCTAGAATCACAAGGGCACAAAGCATGGATGTTTTATCATCACAAAGCAATTTAGCTGGCTATGTTGCAGTGATTAATGCTGTTTCGCAAATGCAAAAATGTGTGCCAATGATGATGACTGCTGCTGGCACAGTTGTTGCGGCAAAGTTTATGATTCTTGGTGCTGGCGTTGCGGGACTGCAAGCAATTGCTACGGCCAAAAGGCTTGGCGGCATTGTTTGTGCTTTTGATGTTCGTGCTGCCGCAAAAGAACAAGTGCAAAGTTTGGGTGCAAAATTCATTGAAGTAAAATCTGATGAATCAGCTGAAACCAAGGGCGGATACGCTAAAGAAGTCAGTGAAGAATATAAAAAATTACAAGAAAAATTAATTTTTGATACAATAATTAATCAAGATGTTGTGATCACAACCGCATTAATTCCTGGCAAAAAAGCGCCAATTTTAATTAGTGAAGAAATGGTACGCGGCATGAAATCTGGATCAATAATCGTTGATTTAGCGGCTGTTAACGGCGGCAATTGTGCGCTAACAGAAATTGGCAAAATTAAACAAGTTGGTGGAGTTACAATCATTGGTCACGATAACTTTCCAAGCCTTGTTTCTATTGATTCTAGCAAATTATACGCTAAAAATATTTTTAACTTTATTGAGTTATTAGCTGATAAAGAAAAGAAAAATATTGCGATTAATCTAGAAGATGAAATTGTTAAAGCATCATTAGTTGTAAAATAATTTAAAATAGTAAAATATTTATTAATATTCGGATAAAAAACTTAAACTAAAAAATTTAAAACATGGCTCTTAATTTAAATATTCCACAACCAGAATTACAAAAACCACGCATTACAATTTTTGGCGTTGGTGGCGCTGGAGGCAATGCAATCAACAACATGATTCGCTCTGATCTTGAAGGAGTTGAATTCGTCGCAGCTAACACTGATGCGCAAGCTTTGGCAAATTCTTTAGCGCCAAATAAAATTCAATTAGGGATCGCTACTACAAAAGGCCTTGGAGCCGGATCTTTCCCTGATCGTGGACGCGTTGCTGCAGAAGAAAATATTGAAGAAATTGAAGCTCTTCTTGATGGCAGTAACATGGTATTTATCGCTGCTGGTATGGGCGGCGGAACCGGTACTGGCGCGGCTCCAGTGATTGCAAAACTTGCTAGAGATCGTGAAATTCTCACTGTTGGTGTTGTTACAAAACCATTCCATTTTGAAGGAAAATATCGTATGGAAACAGCAGAAAAAGGCATCGAAGATCTAAAAAAACATGTTGATACTTTGATTGTAATTCCAAATCAAAATCTTTTCCGTATTGCTAATGAACACACAACTTTTGAATCTGCTTTTAAAATGGCCGATGATGTTTTGCATGCCGGAGTTCGCGGTATCACTGATCTTATCACTATGCCCGGATTAGTAAATCTTGATTTTGCCGATATCAGAACCATCATGACAAAAATGGGTAAAGCAATGATGGGAACCGGAGAAGCTGAAGGCGCAAACCGCGCCGTTGAAGCTTGCGAGGCCGCAATTTCAAATCCATTACTTGATGATATTTCAATTAAAGGCGCAAAAGGCGTGTTAGTTAATATGACTGGCGGACCAGATATGACGCTATTCGAAGCCGATTTAGCAGTTAACACAATCAAGCGCGAAGTTGATCAAAATGCTAATATTATTTTTGGTTCAGCTTTCAATGAAAACATGAAAGGTAAAATTAGAATTTCAGTTGTTGCCACCGGAATCGACGAAGATGAATATCGCCAAGATTCATTCAAAACAATGGATCGTGATGAGCCAAGCAAGTTTCGTGTTAATTTAGAGAAAAAGCCTGCACATAAAGATTCATCAATTGTTAGTGCAATGCGTAAAACTTTTTTTGATCCAGGAGTTGCTGTAGAGCCAGATAATGAAGAATTTGAAGAAATCAGCGAATCAAATTTTGGTGCAAAAAAAGGCTACTCAAAAGAAGAGAATGTTAACTATGGAAAGGCCGATCATTTCGCTAAAAAAAGACATTCTGAAGATTCTGATTTTACTCAAATTAGCTTTTTCAATGAAGAATCTGAAGAAGAGGAATCTTCTAGAGCTTACAAACCTATCGCACAAAATTACGAAGAAGAGGAAGAAGAGGAAATTGTTACAAGACCAATAAAATCAGCGCCTCACAAGCAAGCCAAAGCAGAGTCTATCATTGTAAAAAAAGAACAACATTCTGGATTTAATTTATTTGGTTTCATGAATTCAGGAAAAAATAAATCAGAAAATAATGTTAAACAAAGAGCCGTAGTGGAAGAGGATGAATTTGAGTTAGAATCTTCTAAACAGGCTAAACAAAAGCACAAAACTACCAGCGAAAAATCGCAAGAAGCGATGAAAAAAAAGCAAGAATTTTTTGGTGGAACCGTTTTTGATGATGAAAAAGAATTAGAAGAAAATCACGCAATGGATGATGATGTGATTAATGTTCCAGCATTTTTTAGAAGAAAAAAAGGTTCATAAAAATATTGGCGGCCAATATCAAAAAGACTTGGTCGTTTTTATAAAGCGTTTTTTATAGAAATGTCAAAAATTTATTTAATTAGTCCACCAAAAATAGAGCTAGATGATTTTTCTAAATCTCTACAAATAGCTCTTGCAACAGGTCTAGTACCAGTTTTTCAACTGCGTCTCAAGGGTTATGAAGATTCTGAAATTTTAAAAATATCGCGTGAATTAAAAAAAATCTGCCATGATTTTAATTCATTATTTATTTTGAATGATTCTTATAAACTAGCTCTAGAGGCAGGTGCAGATGGGGCTCATCTTGGTGCTGAAGATGGAATTATTGCGGAGGCAAAAAAAAATTCTCCAAAAAATTTTGTGATCGGTGCCAGCTGTTATGATTCACGTCACCTAGCGGTAGAGGCAGCAGAACAGGGAGCGGATTACGTTTCTTTTGGCGCTTTTTTTCCGAGTAAAACAAAAAAATCACGAGGAAATCCTACTCCAGAAATAATCGAATGGTGCGCAGAAATAATGGATTTGCCGATAGTTGTGATAGGTGGAATTGATAATCAAAATTACAAAATCCTAACTGAAAAAGGTGCTGATTTTATCGCGGTGATTTCTTATATTTGGCAGCACCCTAAAGG
>SHWK01000022.1 GCA_009693885.1 Rickettsiales bacterium | reverse complement strand
ATTTCAAAATGGCCATTTTTTATTGATGATACTCCAGCACTTTCAATTGCGGCAATTCGCACACGCACGCGGCGCATGATTCGCAAGCATAATTTGGGTTTAGTGTTCGTTGATTATTTGCAATTGGTGAAGGCGGTTGATTCTCGTGGCGGAGCGGTTGAAAATCGTGTGCAAGAAATTTCGCAGATTACACAGGGATTAAAAGCATTGGCAAAAGAATTTAATATTCCGGTGATGGCACTTTCGCAATTATCGCGGGCGGTTGAACAGCGCGAAGATAAAAGGCCACAACTCTCTGATCTGCGTGAATCAGGATCAATTGAGCAAGATGCTGATGTGGTGGCATTTATTTATCGCGAAAGCTATTACCATGAGCGCAAACAACCTCCAGAAGCTGATGTAGCACAGTTTGAAGCATGGAAAATTCGCATGCAAGAATTACGCAATTTATCTGAGGTGATGATCGCTAAACAGCGTAATGGCCCAGTTGGCAACACGCATTTATTTTTTGATGCAGAGTTCACGCGCTTTGGCAATCTAGATATTGAACATCATAATAATTTTGATTAAATCAATAATGACATCACATAAAAAAGGTCATAATCCCAAAGTACATATCTCTCGCTTAGTTCATCGCAATGATCACAGAACTATAATTAATCGCGAAGGTATCGGCAAAATTTCACGCAAAGATTTTTATATAAATAGCATTGCCACATCTTGGTCTAAGTTGATATTTTTTATCGTTTTTTTATATATCACTCTTAACTGTTTTTTTGCATCACTATATTTATTAGAAGATGGCGGCATTTCAAATACTCACGCCGGATCTTTTGCCGATTCCTTCTTTTTTAGCGTTCAAACATTGGCAACAATTGGCTATGGCACGATGAGTCCGCAAACAATTTTTACAAATATTCTAGTAGCAATCGAAGCCTTTGTAGGATTACTTGGACTAGCCCTTGCAACTGGTATCGTTTTCTCAAAACTATCCCGACCTTCAACACGAATTTTATTTGGACATAAAGCACTGATTTCTTCGCATAAAAATGTTAATTGCTTTATGTTTCGCTTAGGAAATTTGCGCAATAGCCCAATTGCTGACCCAACAATTAAAGCTGTTTTTATTTGCGATGAAAAAACAGAAAATAACTCAACCAGAAGAGCTTTTTATGATTTAAATCTTGTGCGCAATAATGTGCCATTACTTACTCCCAGCTGGACTATAAGGCATCAGATTACAAAAAATAGCCCTCTATTCAATATCACAAAAGAAATTTTAGAAGAACGAAATATCGAAATTATCGTTTCAGTAACTGGTTTTGATGAAACTCTTTCACAAACGGTTCGCTCACACTATTCATACATCGCCAAAGAAATCGCTTTTGATGGTAATTTTGTTGATATCATGAGTTGGGATAAAACTGGCGCTATAAATGTAAATTATAAACTCTTTCATGATATTGTTTATTAATAAATAAGTGATGAAAATTCTTGGAATTGAAACCTCTTGCGATGAAACAGCCGTTGCAATTGTTGATGATCAAAAAAATATTTTAGCGCAAGTTATAAATTCTCAAATTAAGTTGCATGAAAAATATGGCGGTGTAGTGCCAGAGCTTGCTGCTCGCAGCCATATTGAAGTTTTGGATTCGCTGATTATTGAAGTTTTACGACAAGCAAATTTAAAATTGAACGACTTAGATGCAATTGCGGCAACGGCTGGGCCTGGTTTAATTGGCGGCGTAATTGTTGGCTTGATGACAGGAAAAACCCTCGCTTCAGTTTTGCAAAAACCTTTTATTGCGGTGAATCACTTAGAGGCTCACGCTTTAACGGCACGCTTGGTGCAAGATGTTGAATTTCCTTATTTACTATTATTGCTTTCTGGTGGACATTGCCAAATCTTACTGGCTCATGGCGTTGGCCAATATAGAAAACTTGGAGAAACCATTGATGATGCTCTTGGTGAAGCTTTTGATAAAGTAGCTCAAATGCTTGGATTGCCCTACCCTGGCGGCCCTGCAGTTGAAAAACTTGCACTTAGTGGCGATGAAAATAAATTTAAATTTCCGCAGCCCTTGATTGATTCTGATTTTGAAAAAAAACATCTTTTTGATTTTTCATTTTCAGGATTAAAAACAGCAGTGCGTCGGCAAGTTGAAAAATTATCTGGCGCAGAATTTTCTCATTCAATTTCTCATACAAAATTATCGGATCAAGAAAAAGCTGATATTTGTGCCTCATTTCAAAAAACAGTGGTGGCAATTATTTTAAATCGGTTAGAAAATATTTTTTATTATAAATTAGCAAAAATTTCTGATATGACACAAAGCCTTGCGAGACAAGACTTGTCAGACAATAAAAATTCTGTGAATAAAATTATAATTTGTGGCGGAGTAGCAGCAAACCGTTATATTTTTTCTAAATTGACTGAGTGGGCTCAAAATAATTCACTAGAAATTATCGCACCACCATTACCTTTATGCACTGATAATGCAGCAATGATAGCATGGGCTGGAGTTGAAAAAATGAAACTGGGATTAACCGATAGCTTAGATTTTAAGCCACGCGCCCGCTGGGAAATAAGCGAATATAGTGAAAAAACTTTAAGCTACTAAATTAAACTTGAAAAATTTTTTATGACAAAAATATCAAAAATATTATTTTCAATTTTTTGCCTTAGCGCAATTATTTCTTGTGGGAAAAAAAGTGTATTAGTTTTGCCTGAAAAAGATAAAGATTTAAGAAGCGGAAGATATAAAAAAATCAATGAAGGCTATGGTATTAGTGACGCCGATAAAGATTTTAAATATTATTATGATAGAGATCAGCCTAAAAGTAATCAAAAATTAGATAAAAAAACTGGTTCAACACTTTCTGATAATATGAAAATTTTAGATAATTCAAAATTTCCGAAAAAAGCTGCGGAGAAAAAAGCCAGCGAGCAAGATAGCAAAAACAAGGATGGACAACAATAGTATAAAATTTTTTTGACTAGAAAACAAAACATCATCACCGAATTCTTTGACTAATTCATTACGCACTTCTTGATCACTTTTCTTTTCAGAGATTTTTTGACGAATTAGTTTTCGCATTTCAGAAGAAAATTCAGTATTTGAACTTTCGATTGATTGACCACTACAAACTAAGCATTTTACTTCGGAAAATAATTGCATGGCGCGCTGCTCTTGCGCTAGATCTGGTAGCCTTGCCTCAGGCGATAGTGCTTGAGCATTAATAGATAAAATAATTATCGCAAAAAATACTCTACAAAAAATTTTCATCGACCGTTCCTATAAAAATTTTTTTATAACCACCAGTCATAATAATTGGCAATTTATCACCACTCCATTCAATTGTAAGATCTCCACCTTTAAAGCGTGTTATAATTTTATCGTTTTTAATTAAATTGTTTTTTATTGCAGCTGCCACAACCGCACAGGCACCGGATCCACAGGCAAGCGTTTCGCCAGTTCCTCTTTCCCAAACACGCACTTCAACTGTTTTATCAGAAATTATTTTAGCAAATTCAACATTGGTTTTGTGTAAAAAAAATGGATGATTTTCAATGGCAGGCGCTAGTTCAAAAAAATCTGCATCACTTGGCATATAATCTACGAAGATTACTGCGTGAGGGTTTCCCATGTCAACACAAAAAAATTCTAGATCATTAAATAGAAAATTTTTTTCAAAAATAGGAGCTCGCATTTCAACAGAAATGTTATTTTCACTAGAAATATAATGATCATTATGGCGCCAACAATTTAGAAGGCCTGCAGCAGTTTCTATCACGATAGCAGCGGAGTTTTTTTCTTCCATAATGATTGCAGCAACACAACGCGTAGCATTACCACAAACAGCTGACTCAGAACCATCTTGGTTGTAAATTTCTATGAAACATTCAGCGCGAGAAGAATTTTTGATAACCACCAATTGATCGCAGCCTATATTTTTGCGATTGCAAAGTTTTTGAATATATAAATCAGAAAGTTTTATTTTAGAAACGCGCGCGTCAAAAATAATAAAATCATTTCCCGCGCCATTCATTTTTAAAAATTGCAGCATTTTATAGAAAAATTATTTCTTTGCTCTTTCGACATATTCGCCATCGGCGGTTTTTACTACGATTAGATCTCCCGATTCAACAAAAGGAGGAACCAGTGTGCGTGCGCCATTTTCAAGGATTGCTGGCTTGTAAGATGAAGAAGCGGTTTGCCCTTTAACAACAGCATCGGCGCTTTCAACTCTGAGGGTTACTGTTTCGGGAAGCGCGATTGAGATTGGTTTATTGTTGCAATATTCAACCGTGAGCTTCATTTCATCTTGCAAAAATGGTAGAGAATCGCCGAGCAAAGCTTTATCAAAATTTAATTGTTCGAAGCTTTCCATATCCATCGCCACAAGCTCATCTTGATCCATATATTGATATTGGAAATGTTTGAATTCAACAAAAGCAACTTCAACATCTTCGGATGAAGAAAAACGGGTGTTGGTTTTAGTGCCAGTTGAAATATTTTTTAATTCAAGCTGGATATAAGCGCCACCCTTGCCAGGCTTGACATGATCGCGTTTTACAATTGACCAAAGTTGGTTTTCAAATTCAACTACATTACCGACACGAAGAGAGTTTGCGTTTGTTTTCATTTTTTATAATTAGGTTTTGGATTTAATTTAAATTCTTAACAATTTCTTCAACCACTTTTTTTGCATCACCAAAAATCATGAGAGTGTTATCATTGTAGAAGAGCTCATTTTCAATGCCAGCGTAGCCTGCACTCATTCCGCGCTTAACAAAAAATACCGTTTTTGCATAAGCAACATCAAGAATCGGCATACCATAAATTGGGCTAGTTTTATCAGTTTTTGCCGCTGGATTTGTGACATCATTAGCGCCAATTACAAAGGCGATATCGGTGGTTTTGAATTCGCCATTTATCTCTTCTAGCTCAAAAACTTTTTCGTAATCGATATTGGCTTCAGCTAGCAATACATTCATATGCCCAGGCATTCTTCCTGCAACTGGATGAATAGCAAATTTAACTGTAACGCCTGCGGCTTCAAGAAGTTTGGTCATTTCTGCGACAGTATGTTGAGCGCCTGCAACCGCCATTCCATAGCCCGGAACGATTATTACTGAGCCAGCAGATTTCATCATATAGGCCGCATCTTCAGCGCTGCCTTGCTTGACGGGCTTTTCTTCTTTGTTGCTATCAGTGCCAAGACCTTGAGCCGCATGCTCCGCGAAGCCACTGAAAATTACATTGATGATTGATCGATTCATCGCTTTACACATGATATAGCTTAGAATCGCACCACTCACGCCCACTAACGCACCAGTGATGATCAATAAACTATTGCCCAAAGTGAACCCGATGCCGCTTGCTGCCCAACCAGAGTAAGAGTTAAGCATCGAAACCACAACTGGCATATCTGCACCGCCAACTGGAGCGATCAAAATAAAGCCAACAAAAAATGCTAATAAAGTAAGGAGAATGAATAGAAATTTGGAACCAAAAATAATGAATGCGATCAATAAAAAAGCTGAGGCGCCGCCAATATATTTTGCAGATTTTTTAGGATTTTTGAAAAATACTATTTTTGATTTCATGTTGCCGCTTAACTTAAGGAAGGCAACAATTGAACCGGTAAATGTGATTGCGCCAATGATAACGCCAAGACCCATTTCTATAAGGCTACTGGTTTTTATTGCGCCATCTTCTTTGATACCAAAAGCATCGGGAAGCCATAAAGCTGCTGCTGCAGTAAAGACCGCCGCCAAACCTACAAGTGAGTGGAAGCCTGCAACTAGCTGCGGCATCGCTGTCATCTTAACTTTTTTTGCAATGAAATATCCGATTCCACCACCGATTGAAATTGCTAATAAAATAAGAAAAATATGGTGAACTTGCGGTAAAATAAGAGTTGTAATTATTGCTAGACCCATACCTGCCATGCCAGAATAATTGCCGATGCGCGAGGTTTTTGGCGAAGACAAAAAATATAGCGAGAGAATAAATAAAACTGCAGAAATTATATAACAGATATTTACAAAACTATGCATGGGGGAATTATTTTTTAGTTAAATTATGCGCGTATTTATTAAAACTTAAACAATACCAACCTTTAAACAATCATGAATATGTAAAATTCCTACTACTTTTTTGTTTTCGATAACAAAAAGACTGGTGATTGATTTTTTATTTAACAGCGCAATTGCTTCAACTGCAAGCATTTCTTGATTTATCGTCGCTGGATTTTTTGTCATAATTTCATCAGCAGAATGTGATAAAAAATCGCTATCAATATGGCGCCGTAGATCTCCATCAGTTATAATGCCGATTAAATTTTTATCACTATCAAGAATTGCGGTGCAACCAAGATGCTTTGAGGTCATCTCTAGCAAGACTTGCGGCATTTTTGTTTTGTGATCTATTTGTGGAATCGCGTGACCTTTGCGCATGATATCAGCAACGCGGATAAAGGCAGCGCCTAGCTTGCCACCAGGATGGAAAGTTCCGAAATGCTCGGTGTTAAAGCCTTTAGCGTCAATTAAAGCCACGGCAATAGCGTCTCCAACGGCAAGCATCATTGTTGTAGATGTGGTTGGAGCATTGATTTTATTGGCTTCTCCGATTTCTGGCAAAACTAAAGCCACATCAGCACTTTTTGCCAATTCAGATTCGGCGCGCCTTACAAGAGCAATTAATGGAATATCGAAACGCTTGCAATAAAAAATAATATCGCGCAATTCTTTGGTTTCCCCCGAATTAGAAAGCAAAACCACTACATCTTGCTTAGTAATCATACCAAGATCGCCGTGACTAGCCTCACCTGGATGAATAAAGAATGATGGTGTACCAGTTGAGGCAAGCGTTGCAGCAATTTTATTGGCAATGTGACCACTTTTTCCCATGCCGCTAATAATTATACGGCCTTTACAATCTCTAATTAGATCGATCGCCGTGATAAAATTTTGATCATAAAATTCAATCAGAGACTCTAAACCAGCGATTTCTTGCTTGGTTGTTTTAATCGCAGAAATAATGTAAGGATTCTTTTTTATTGGCACTTTAAGTATTTTTAGTTTATAATAGCTAAAATCTATAATCCAAAATTAAAAATTCCAATATGTTTTCTCAAGAACAGCTTCTACAAGATTTTATTGACGCGAAGGCGATCTTGCGCGGACACTTTATTTTGTCTTCTGGATTGCATAGCGATACTTATATGCAATGTGCCCGCGTCCTTATGGATTCTAAGCGCGCAGAGAGATTATGCTCACAATTGGCGCAAAAATTAGTGGCCCAATTAGGCGAAAATTTTGCTGATATTGTGGTTTCGCCCGCTATGGGCGGTGTTATAGTGGGTTATGAATTGGCGCGCCAACTTGGTCTGCCTGCTATTTTTTGTGAGCGCGTTGATGGAAAGTTTCAACTGCGGCGTGGCTTTGAGCTTGATTCATCACTTCGTGTTTTAGTGGTTGAAGATGTTATTACGACGGGGAAATCCTCACTCGAAACTTTCGATTTAATCAAAGAATTTGGCTGCAAAATAATTGCTGAAGCCGCTCTGGTAGATCGCTCAGGGTCTGATCTTGAAAAAATTTTACAAGTTCCCGTCATCACTTTATTAAGGCTTGATATTAAAACTTTTGACAGAGATAATGTTCCTAACGAACTTAAAAATATTACAGCTATAAAACCCGGAAGTCGCTTTATCTATCGCTGAGCCCAGCTAAATGACAGCCTATTTGAACTGATAGGCTCCCAAAAAATTAATAAGATGAAAATCTACACTAACAAGCTCGAGGAAGTCGTGCTTAGCCAACGCGAAATTAATGTTTCGTTTGAATTTTTCCCGCCAAAAAATGATGAAATGGAGGAAAAATTATGGGCAGCGGTTGAAAAATTACGCAATCTCAAACCATCTTTTGTTTCTGTAACCTATGGCGCTGGGGGTTCTACGCGTGAGAGAACACATAATACAATCAAAAGAATTCTTGATGAAACATTGCTCAAACCCGCATCACACCTGACTTGCATCGGTGCTTCAAAAGCAGAAGCTGATGAGGTTGCAAATAATTATTGGAATATGGGAGTGCGCCATATTGTGGCTTTGCGCGGCGATATGCCTGCTTCTAGCCCTAGTTATCAATTGCATCCTCAAGGCTATAAACATGCTAATGAATTGGTTGCGGGTTTAAAAAAATTGCATGATTTTGAGATTTCAGTTGCGGGATATCCAGAAAAACATCCCGAGGCAAAATCTTTTGATGATGATATTGATAATTTAAAACGCAAAATTGATTCTGGTGCAACGCGTGTGATTACGCAGTTTTTTTTCGATACTGATGCGTATTTTTCTTTTGTGGAAAAGTGCCAGAAGCGCGGTATCACTGCGCCAATCGTTCCGGGAATTTTACCAGTTACTAATGCAAAACAAGTGAAACATTTTGCCAAAATGTGTGGCGCAACAATCCCACGCTGGCTTTCTGATATGTTGATTGGGCTTGATGAAAAAGAAGAAACTCGCAAATTAATCGCGGCAATTATTGCGGTTGAGCAATGCCGAATTTTGCATAATGGCGGTGTTAATGATTTTCACTTTTACACGCTAAACCGCGCCGAGCTTACAACTGCAATTTGCCATGTTTTAGGAGTAAGATAGTTTAGATTGAATTTTTACTTTCAAGGCTAGAAAATAAAAAAAATTTATTATCTCATTAATAATTTAAGTGAGTTACTTTAAATATGATGCGAATTGGCGCTTGCGCCTCTGAGCAATCATGTTTAAAGTAACTTATAGTTTTTAATGAGATAATTAACCAATAGCAAAAAATATGCCGAAAGAAGATTTATTAACAATGAACGGAATTGTGGTTGAAGTTTTGCCAAACACAATTTTTCGTGTTGAGCTAGAAAACGGCCATGTGATTGTTGCACACGCTTCTGGCAAAATTCGTAAAAATAAAATTCGCGTCTTAAAAGGTGATAAAGTTGAGATAGAAATGACAACTTATGATTTAACAAAAGGTAGAATCGTTCGCCGAAATACTTAAGCTTTGTTATGCGCTTTTGACATTGCCATTAATTTTGCATTTAAGCGATGCCACTCACGAAATGGAATCGCTGGCGCACCACCAACCACAGCCATTGCCGGCACATCTCGCATAACACCGCTCATCCCCGCAATTTTTGCGCCATCATTAATTGTGATATGACCACTAATGGCAACATTACCGCCAATTTGTACAAAATTACCAATTTTTGTACTGCCTGCAATTGCCGTTGTACCCGCGATTACCGTGCCTTTGCCGATTACTACATTATGGCCAATTTGCACGAGATTATCAATTTTTGTACCCTCGCCTATTATTGTGTTTTCGATAGCGCCGCGATCAATGCAGGTATTGGCGCCGATTTCAACATTATCAGCAATTTTAACTAATCCGAGTTGAATGATTTTGTGATTTATTCCTGCATCATGCGCAAATCCAAAACCATCTTGGCCAATTTTTGCACCAGTATAAATAATACAATTATTGCCAATTATTGCATAAGAAATAATTGCACCAGCATTAACTATAACATTATCACCAATGATACAATTATCCATGATGCAAGCGGTTGGAGCGACAAAACAATTTTTGCCAATTTGGACATTTTTTCCTATATAAGCAAGCGGTGCAACTTTAGTGCCTGCGCCAATTTTTGCAGTTGGATGAATTGTTTTTCCTTCGATAAATTCTGGTGAACTTTCTTCATAAAAAGCAGCGGCAATTTGTGAATAAGCGAAGTAAGGATTTTTGCTGATTAACAAAATTGCGTTAGAATCCGCAGACTTGCTAGCATTGGTCTCATCAAGTAAACAAAAACCAACTTTGCTTTGATGAAATTTTTCTAAATATTGTGCTGAATTTAAAAATGAAATTTGTTTTTCATTAGCTTTTTCTAATGTTGCAACATCATAAATTTTTGTTGTGAGATCAACTTGCTTATTAAGCTTAGCACCAGTGATTTCAAGAGCTTGCGCTAGTGTTAAAAATTCTACTTTTTTGTGAAAAAAATTTGATCTGCTCATTTTTAATAAAATAATTTGGTTTAGCTAAAATCTAAAATATTCTCAATTTTTGATTTAAAATTATGCAGGCTTTACCTCGTTTCCAGCATCAGCTCCGCGGAAATAAACCTCTGAAATATAACGCTTTCCGCTAACGCCTCGCTTGAGCTGAACTACTATATCAATAACATTACGAATATAGGAAGAAATTTCTGACGGTGTCATGCCAAGACCAGCTTGCATCACCATCATTTTTAATTGTTCAAGCGCCATTTTTGGGGTATCGGCGTGCAAAGTAGAGATTGATCCAGGATGGCCGGTATTGATTGCGCGCAAAAAACTAAAGGCCTCAGAGCCGCGTAACTCACCAACAATGATTCGCTCTGGACGCAGGCGCAGACAGGCTTCAATTAGTTCTTGAGTTGTAACTTTTGATCGACCTTGTCCGCCTTTCGATGCTAATAAATGAACTTTATTTTCATGAGAATTAAGATTTATTTCTCGCGCATCTTCAACAGTGATGAGTCGCTCTTCATGAGGAATGGCGCGGATCATCGCATTAGTAAAAGTAGTTTTACCAGTCGATGTTCCTCCTGAAATTATGATATTTTTTTTGTAAATAACGGCGCGCTGCAAAAAATCTTTAATGCGATTCAGCTTGAGTAGTTTGGCTAAAATCACATCATTTTTATCAGTAGCCTCACCAACTGCAACTGCATCGAACATCCCCATTTTATCATAATCATCAAGGCTCCAGCTCATCGCGGAAGGCTTACGAATTGACATTATGACGCAAGATTGCTCACATGCTGGAGGAAAAATAATTTGAATACGAAAACCATTTGGCAGAGTTGCAGAAAGGAGCGGCTCTTCTTCGCTGAGCCTTTGTTCTGTGGATTGGGCAACAAGACGCGCCAAAGATTTTAAATGCATTAAATCGAAGCTGGGTAATTCTTCACGCAACATTTCACCGTGGCATTCGATCCAAGCTTCGTGCGGGCGATTTATTGAAATTTCATTAACGCCTTCACGATCGAATATTTGCTTGATTGGTAACAGATATGAATCGAGAGCAGCAATACTCATTCTTCAATTCGAAAAAATTAAAAGGCAAATAATACACCAACTAGGCCAACATAGCCTTTATTGTCAAAAATTTGTTTTGCAGCAGTTGATGCAACGCCCGAAACATGCGGCTGATTTGAAGTAAATTTAAATTTTGTCACCTCAATATATGGCATAAGACCGCGCGCCATTTTGTAATCAATACCAAAAGATTCTGCCTGATATTTGTTTTTTTGAAAATTACTGGAGATTGTTGTGATACTGAAAGCAATTGGGCCAAATTCATAAGCGAGACCAGTTGTATAATATTTGGCGCCAGCGAATTTTTTACCTTTTGTGATTGGATCACTGCAAGTTT
>SHWK01000021.1 GCA_009693885.1 Rickettsiales bacterium | reverse complement strand
AAAAATAATTTTTTCTGCGCCACGGTTGTGCCAATTTTAACCAATGACCATGAGCGCAAAACATGTTCTTGAATATAGGCGCGAATCCACCACATCGCATAAGTTGAGAAGCGAAAGCCTTTTTCTGGATCAAATTTTTTTACTGCTTGAATAAGGCCAACATTGCCTTCAGAGACCAAATCAGTGATTGGCAATCCATAACTTTTGAATTTTGTTGCCATTTTTACAACTAAGCGCAAGTGGCTTTGAACTAGCATTTTAGCGGCTTCTTTGTCTCCTGTTTTTTTAAATCTCATGCCATATTCGTATTCTTCTGCAGCACTAAGAAGAGGAAATTTTTGGATTTCGCGAAGATATTGCAAAAAACCATCACTTGATCTAATCGCATCTTGCTTGACTTCGATGGTATTTTCTGCGCCTAAGATTTTGTCTTCAAAATTCTCGATAGAGTGTTTTTTATTCATAAAATTTATATTCCCGTAACGCTAATTTTATATTTTTTTGATAAATATGACATTACTGATTTTCTCTCATCAATTGGTAAGGGGTGATCAAAAATTATGATTTCTGAAATTAATCCAGTAAATGGCGCGCCCGCAGATTTATTGGTGGCAATTGTTAAGCCGGATAATGGATTGGTGCTAGGATAAATAAGGGCGCCGCCAGCCATTCCCGTGGCATTATTGACAAAGGCTTTTGAGTTAACATCATCATAATAAGTTGCTAATATACAATTAGAATTTGCCATAATCGAAGGTGCATTTGAGGAGGAGGTGTTAGTTTGACCGGCGCCTAAATTAATCCATACATAGCTAGTAGAAATTCCAAAGGCGCTGGTTGATGCAGAAGAGTAAGAATCGAGCAGCGTTACCGCTGTAGATACCGCAGTGACTGGTCTTGCCACCACAAATATAGTAGCTTGCCCTAAATTCCCTTGATAAAAGGCTGAAAGAGAGAGGTTTCCAGAGGAGATAAAATTAATACTGGGCAAATTATTAATACCTTCAACTTTGTAAATTACAGCGCTGCTGGCAGAGCGAGTTAATTTATTCTTTTGTGCCGCAATTGATCCTGGACTAATATCGCGCCATTCGGTGATTTGCGAAGTATCACTAGCTTCGCTCGGTTTCAAGCTGTCGATCAACGATGTTTCGTACCACGCCACCATTCCGGGGATTGCAGCAATGTTTGATTTTGTAGTGAGCGCGCGCGCAGAAGAGATTCTTGCTGATCTAATAATTGATGTGCCCTTGATGATTCCGGTAGTGATGAGGCCAATGATTAGAACTACAACCGCAAGCTCTATCAAGCTAAAAGCAAGTTTGTTCTTTTTCATAATGAGAAAATAATTATTGCCTTAGAAGAGGCTAGAGTTATTGATAAATTAGCTCAATATTAATTGAATTATTTTTTTCATCCCCATCGCTTTTAAGTTTTTGTTCGTAGCTGCTCACATAACATAAAGCATTTTTTTTGTTTTCACAATAGTAGATGACGCCTTGCAGCATATAGTCTTTTCTGTTATCAAGATTAGGTAATTTTAACTCATTATTGGCGATCATATTCCAATCAAAAGTGGCAACTAAATTAGCTTTTTCATCATCAACCATCTCTAAAAGATTGATAAAACTTGGCCCTAAATCGTTAATTTTCCAGCCCTTTTTTAGATTAATTTTTAGTGTAACCGCCTTATCGGCAATTTTTATTTCACCAGCTTTATAGAGGTTAGGCAGATATTGTAAAAAGCCTTCCTTCGGCAATTGCAAAGGCGGAAGAACATCCAGAAGTTCTGAAGAAAGTTTGCCGCGACTGATTATTACGATGCGATTATTGTTGGAATCCACGACGTAAAAGCGATCAAAAACAGAGATGATTCCTTCGGGCTCATCAAATTTAGTGTTAGCACTTCCACCTAGAGACTCGCCCTTTATCCCTCCGATTACATTGCGAATTTCTCCTGAAGTAACATCGTATTTTTTTATCGCATGATTAAAACTATCAACAATATAAACCCCTGTATCATCAGCTGTTAAGCCAAGTGGATGTTGCATCAAGGCTTGATCTTTATTGCCATTTTTATTGCCAAAATCAAACAATCCTTTGCCGATTAATGTTTTAACATCGCCATCTTTTTCAAGAACGCGCAGTGAACTGCTTTCAGAATCAACAAAATAAAGTTTGCCATTATAAGCTGCTAAATCAGAAGTTTGCGCCAATGAATTTTGTGGATATTTTCCATCGATAATTCCTTCATTGCCGCTGCCAGCAAGTATAGAAATTTTTTGTTTTACAATATCATATTGCAAGATTTGGTTCGTTCCAGCATTGGCAATCGCGATGTGATTTGCTGATGGATAGAATTCTAGATCAGTGGGTGAGGCAAGTTCGGTATCCTTGGCGTCAGTTTCTGTTGCAGAAATTATCGAGCCTTTATTGCCACTGCCAACAATGGTTGAGACTGCTTGTTCTTTAAAATTAACCAAGCGAATAGAGTGATTGCCGCTATCGGCAATATAGAGTTTGCCAGCATCATACAACATTCCTTCCGGCATGTTAAATTCGGCAGTTTCAAAATTGCCATCACTAAAACCACTTTTTCCTGAGCCGATTTGCCAAATGATTTCTCCTGAAAGTGAAACAACCAAAATATTGTTTTGGCCACTATTAGCAATGAAGAAAGCCGGCGCGTTATGGGATTTAAAAGGAAAATTTTTAGTAAATTCAATTTTTGTTGGATAATTTAAAACGCGTTTAGCAATTTTATTTTTTTCTAACAATAGAGGAAGTGCATCGCGATTGAGTGCGTAGCGAAATTTATTGGTTAGTTTTTTTACATCATGAGCAAGGCCAGTAATATCATTTTCAGTAGTATAAGTTTTTTTGATATTGCCCCGAGGATTAATCAGCACAAGAGTCGGCCAAGCTTTGACAGCAAAACTGTTCCAAATTTTTAAATCAGAATCATCAAGTACAGCGTGAGCAATATCATGCCTTAAAGTTGCTTTGGTAATCGAATTAAAATCTTTTTGGTTATCGAATTTGCCGGAGTGAACGCTGATTACTGTAAGCTTGTTGCCTAATTCTCTCTCCAGTTCTTTGATTTGCGGCAAAACACGCATGCAGGCAATGCAGTCGTATGTCCAGAAGTTAAGAAGAATAACGCGATCTTCCAAATCTGATTTAGTGAAAGGTCGCTGAACATTGATCCAGCGCGCTTTTGAATTATCTTGCGTAAGCAGTTTATCAATATTGACACTAGTAGAAAATAAATCTGAAAGCAGCATATAAATGGCCCAGATTATTACTAAGCAAGAGGCGATCAGAAGGATGAGAGATTTATCTTTGGGGCTTAGTTTTGAAAGCATTTGAACTTGTTAATTTTATATTATTATTAACGAAGATGGCGCTGTATTCTAACCTTCTTTCAATGATGGAAGGGCTTTATAATAAACGCCAGTTAGAGAAAAATAATCCACGCAAACCGGCGTTTAAAACTGCTTCCTAGGCAAATTCAATTCTTTTGCCTTTTTTCTTTCTGCTAAGAGCTTCTTCGGCTTTTCTTTTTTTCATTTCAGAAGGTTTTTCGAAGGCTTTTCTGCGGCGTGCTTCTTTGATGATGCCTTCTTTTTGAGTTTTTTTTCTGAAGGATTTTATTCCTAATTCTAGATTGCGTCCGGTAATTGATACTTGCATGTTTTATTGTTTATTTTTTAACGTCTATTAGTGAAATATTGCCATCTTTACGATGGTAAACTACATTGATTCTTCCATTATCTTTGTTGACAAAGACTAGAGCAGGAAGGTCAGCGAGATCCATTTTCATCACCGCTTCGTTAGCAGTGATGGTTTCGATATTTGTAATTTTTTCTTGAATGATTTTCAGAGTTTCCTCTGCCTTTTCATCCTCTTCCATCTCGGCGAACACATCGTGAGACAAAGGTGGAAGCACATATTTTTTAACTTCAAAACTTTCATAGACGGGCTCAATATTTTTGATGCCACCGCCATTGCGACGATAATTTTTGATGCGATCTTTATAGCGGCGCAACTGATGAACAGCCTTCTGCAAAGCCTCAATAAAGCAGGCATGAGCATCACCAGCCTCAGCATCACTTTTAACGGTTATGCCACCTTTTGCCGCCTCATTGATGGTGATCGTAGTTTTAAACATATGGTGTTTTTCTTTAGAAAAATGCACCTCAGCACGAATTGCTTTTTCAAAATATTTTGATATATCTTTGGCGATATGTTCTTCAGCGAAGGTTGTTAAGGCGTGACCAACATCCATATTTGAACTACTAACTATTATTTGCATATGTTGCGTAAAATTTAATTAATCTGGTTATTTAGTACATATTGTAAAATGCCGCCGCGCTTATAATATTCAACCTCATTGCTGGTGTCGATTCCGCATGTTAAAATGACATCAATTTTTACGCCATCATTTTTGGTGATAATACATTTGATGTCTTGCTTTGGCTTGATATTAGGGCTTATTCCTAAAATATCAACTGTTTCATTGCCTATTAATTTTAAAGTTTTGCGATTGTCTGCTGCTTTAAAAATCAATGGCATAACGCCCATGCCGATTAGGTTGGAGCGGTGAATTCTTTCGAAACTTTCAGCAATAACAGCTTTAACTCCGAGTAACATAGTGCCTTTGGCGGCCCAATCGCGAGAAGATCCGGTGCCATATTCTTTGCCAGCAAAAATTACTAGAGGAATATTTTTTGCTTTATAAGATATTGCTCCATCATAAATTGAAACAATATCTTCTGAGCCGTTTATTTTAGTGAATCCACCCTCTTTCACGCCACCGAGCATTTCATTTTTAATGCGAACATTGGCAAAAGTGCCACGCATCATGACCTCATGATTGCCGCGTCTAGCGCCGTATGAGTTGAAATCTTTTTGTGCAACGGCATGATCCTTTAAATAAACCGCTGCTGGTGAAGTGCCAGAAATATTGCCCGCGGGAGAAATGTGATCGGTGGTAATTGAGTCGCCAAAAATCCCCAAAACATTTGCGCCCTTAATTTCATTGGCGTTAGATTGGTTTAGATCATCGAAAAAATTTGGCAAGCGAATGTAAGTGCTATTTTTATTCCAGCTATAAGTGCTCGATTTTTCGGTAGCAATTTTTGTCCAAGCCCCGGAGCCATTGAATAAATCGGAATATTTTTTGGCAAAAACTTCGCGAGTTACAAATTGATTAATTAAGGCATCGATCTCTGATTTTAAAGGCCAGATATCTTTGAGAAAAACTTTATTGCCATTTTTATCAGTGCCAATTGCATCACTTGCAATATTGATTTTAACGGATCCAGCCAGTGCATATGCCACAACTAATGGTGGTGATGCAAGATAATTTGCCTTGACCAAAGGATGGACACGCCCTTCAAAATTGCGGTTTCCTGATAGAACTGAGGCAACAACAAGGTTTTTTGCTTTGATATTTTCTTCGATTTTTTCATGCAATGGCCCAGAATTGCCGATGCAGGTTGTGCATCCATAGCCTACAACATTAAAACCCAATTGATCGAGATAATTTTGCAAGCCAGATTTTTCAAGATATTCGCTCACTACTTGTGATCCTGGTGCGATTGAAGTTTTAACAAAACTTTTTACTTTTAAGCCTTTTTCGATTGCTTTTTTTGCTACTAAACCAGCGGCAATTAAAACTGAAGGATTTGAGGTGTTGGTGCAAGAGGTGATTGCTGCAATAGCTACATCGCCATCGCCAAAATCAGAGTTTATTTCTGCAAGTTGCGTGCGTTTATTTTCAGCGTTGCCGAGTTCTTTAAAGATGATATCAAAAGATTCGCTGACTTTTCCTAAAACAACTTTATCTTGCGGTCTTTTTGGCCCTGCTAATGAGGTTTCAACCGTTGAAACATCTAGGTCTAACACTTCGCTAAAATCAGGGGTAAAATCATAATCAGTCACAAATAATCCTTGCGCTTTGGCATAATTTTCGACTAAGGCGATGTTTTCTTCACTACGAGCTGTAAGTCTTAGGTATTTTATATTTTCAGCGTCGATGGGGAAGATTCCGCAAGTTGCACCATATTCAGGTGCCATATTGGCAATGGTGGCGCGGTCAGCGAGACTTAAATTAGCAAGAGCGGGGCCAAAAAATTCAACGAATTTCCCGACAACACCTTTTTTGCGCAAAATATTTGTGACGGTTAGAACCAGATCTGTCGCGGTAATTCCCTCTTGCATTTTGCCGCTAAGTTTGAATCCGATAACTTCCGGGATTAGCATTGATATAGGTTGGCCAAGCATTGCTGCTTCTGCTTCAATGCCGCCAACGCCCCAGCCCAGAACTGCAAGGCCGTTGATCATTGTTGTGTGACTGTCTGTCCCTACTACCGTATCAGGATAGGCGATTATTTCTCCATCGCAATCTTTGTCCCATACTACGCGCGCAAGGTTTTCTAGGTTTACTTGGTGGCAAATGCCTGTTCCTGGTGGTACAACGCGAAAATTATTGAAGGATTTTTGTGCCCATTTTAAGAATTCATATCGTTCACGATTGCGCTCGAACTCCATATCAACATTGATCTTTAGTGAATCTTTTGACCCAAAAGAATCAACTTGCACCGAGTGATCTATTACCAGATCGACTGGCACCAGAGGATTAATGCTAGCGGGGTTTTTGCCGATTTTGCTAACCGCATCGCGCATCGCCGCCAAATCAACAACAGCAGGCACCCCGGTAAAATCTTGCATTAAAACTCGTGCTGGTGAAAAAGCAATTTCAATGCGTTTTTCAGGGTTTTTTACAGAATCGATTAAGCTAGAAATGTGGTTTTCGTTGACAATATCACCATCAAAATTTCTGATCAAATTTTCGAGTAGAATTTTTAAGCTGTAAGGTAGTTTTGAAATATCTTTTCCAAGCTTTGTGGCGGCATCTTGCAGAGAATAATATTTATATTCTTTGTTGCCAACTTTTAGAGATGATTTGTTTGTAAAATTTTTCATATGAATTTATTATTTGGTTGGACTGTAAAACTTTATTTAAAAAAAATAATATAATTATCTTGTTGTAGATACAATCCAATTTGGATTTATTGAGTCCAAATCTTTTTTGAATGTCCAAATATCGTACATTTCTTGAATTTCATCTTTTTTGCCTTCAATTATTTCGCCAGTTTTATTGGTAAAATAATTGATTTGTCTTGAGGTGATTTTAACTGTTATCAAAGCTTGATTATTAACGATTATTGCTTCTAAAATTTCTGCTTTTTCAATAGCAATTAAGTTGCTGCAAAGATTTTTTTCTTCTGCATTGCGCTTAGAAATTGCGCTTTCAAATCCAGCATAAATTTTTTCTGATAATAAAAATTTTAAAGTTGTTAGATCTTTATCGGCAAAGGCTTTGATGATCATTTCAAAGCATGATTTTGTGCCATTGATGAAAAATTCGGCAGTTATATTACAGCGTTGGAAAATTTGTAAAAGAGTTTGTCTGAGAGGTTCAGAAAGATTGCCAAGAACTTTTTCGTTAGATTGATTTTGTTGCTCGATAGATTGCTCGATTGCTTTTTCTACGACGCCAGAAATTTGCTTTTGGATAGCGATAATTTTTTCACGATCAGCCTTTATTTTTTCGGTGATTTTAGTTTTTTCCTCATCAGAAATTTTGCCGAGTTCTGCTCGCAGTTTAAAAAATATAAATATCGAAACTGCTGCGAAGAAAATTATATCCATTTAATATATATTCTAATCAATTACCCATCTTTTGATGGGCATGGGGATTCCCGCAAGGCGGGGCGCAGCATATGCTGCGGTAAAATAAAGTAGATTCCCGCAAGGCGGGGCGCAGCATATGCTGCGGTAAAATAAAGTAGATTCCCGCAAGGCGGGGCGCAGCATATGCTGCGGTAAAATAAAGTAGATTCCCGCAAGGCGGGGCGCGCATTATTGCGCGTAAAAACTTAGGTATCTGGGGCAAGCGACGGGATTCGAACCCGCGACCCTTGGTACCACAAACCAATGCTCTAACCAACTGAGCTACGCCTGCCATAATTTAAACGAGGGTGAATCTTATAACCCCAATGTTTAATTTGAAATAATTATTCTTTAATTTCAAAAATTGCGTCAATTTCAACAGCAACGCCACGAGGTAGAGACCCTGATCCAACCGCAGCACGAGCGTGTTTGCCGGCATCACCAAAAACTTCAACCATTAAATCAGAGGCGCCGTTGGCAACTGCTGGGTGATCAGTAAAAGTTGCGTCAGCATTAACAAAAACGCCAAGTTTAACGCAGCGCACAACTTTATCAAGATTGCCACCGCAAGCTGATTTAACTTGTGAAATTAAATTGATAGCACAAAGGCGAGCAGCTTTTTTAGCATCTTCTGGGCTAATTTGTGATCCAACTTTTCCTACATATTTTAGCTCACCATTTTCAAGGGGAAGTTGGCCAGAAATTATAACTTGTGAGCCAGTTTTTACAAAACCAACATAATTAGCAACAGGCGCTGCAGCTTCTGGAATAGTGATTCCAAGGCTAGTAAGTTTTTGATCTATTTTAGACATATTTTTGCTTTAAAAGTGTTGTTAAAAAAATTAATTCAATTGTTTATAACATATATTTTGCTAATTTTCTATTTTGTGCGAATGGATCGTAAATCCTCTGAGCAACAAAATAGAAAAATAGCAAAATATATGTTATAAACAATACCTTATTCTCCGCTAATTCCAAGTTTAGCAAAAAGCTTCTGATCGCGCTCTATTTCTGGGTTTGAAGTAGTTAATAATTTCTCGCCATAAAAAATAGAGTTGGCTCCGGCCAAGAAACACAAGGCCTGAACCTGTTCATTCATATTTTCTCTTCCTGCCGAAAGACGCACTTTTGCTTGTGGCATCATGATTCGCGCCACGGCAATGGTGCGAATAAAATCAAATGGATCAAGATCAGCAACATTTTCAAGCGGTGTGCCTTTAACTTTCACCAACATGTTGATTGGCACTGATTCTGGCTGCTTTGGTAAATTGGCCAAAATTATCAACATTTTGGCGCGATCTTCGAGTTTTTCTCCCATGCCAACAATGCCGCCAGAGCAAACATTCAAGCCTGCTTCGCGTACATTTTTCAAAGTGTTGAGGCGATCTTGAAAATTGCGAGTCGAGATAATTTTGGAGTAGAATTCTTCACTAGAATCGATATTGTGATTATAATAATCGAGCCCCGCCTCTTTTAATTTTTTGCTTTGTGAATCAGTCAACATACCTAGAGTCATGCAGGTTTCAAGGCCAGTGTTTTTTACTGCATCGACGATATTGCAGATTTTTTCAACATCGCGATCATGTAAACTGCGCCAAGCTGCTCCCATGCAAAAACGCGATGCACCCGCTTGTTTAGCGGCGTTGGCTGCTTCAAGAATTTTATCTAATCCGAGCATTGTTTCTTTTTCTAGGCCAGTATCATAATGGGCAGATTGTGGGCAATATTTGCAGTTTTCGGGGCAGGCGCCAGTTTTTATACTTAATAAAGTGCTGATTTGAACCTTGTTGGCATCGTGAAAGCGGCGATGAACTTCGGCAGCTTTAAAAATTAAATCGTTGAATGGGAGGTTGAAAATTTGCAATACTTCTTCTGCTTGCCAATCGTGTCTGATATTGGCATCGTAGGCTGCTAGTTGTAGCATTTTGGTGATTTCGTTTTGTGACTCTGATGGTTGTTTCATCTTTGTAATTTTTTAGTAATGGTCTTATCGCATTATTCGTTCAGATAAACTATGGGAGAGAGATCATTTTATGTAGCTGTGCTTGCGCGCGAAATAAAATGATCTCTCTCCCATTAGTTTATCGTGGAAGCAAGATTTTAAAGCCACCAAAACTCATTCTAAACACTAACTCCAAATTATCAAGCATTTGAACAGCTCGCCCATTTGCTCACGATCTATTAATCGATCAATAGCATAATTTTGTTCACCATCATTTTTGCTGCATAAAATTTTTCTTCTTTCTTCAATTCCTAAGCTTAGCAAAAATTCTCTTTGAGTTATTAATGATGAATTTAGTTGAAATTTTTTCACGCAATTTCGCAAGGCAAAAAAGTTAACCAGAGTAGTGATATCGCAATCCCCAACATCACGCAGAACATCATGATATTGATGATTTTTTAGTGCTTGCAAAGTGCTTTTTAGTGGTGGATTTAAGTAGCCATAGTCAATGATTAGGCCAATTCCGCCTTGCGTTTTAAGGCTTTCGGCGATTTCATTCATCAAATTTATTGCGGCAAAACTATGCTCAAAAATTGTATTTTCTGCTATTGATTTTTTGTCAATCGCATCATCAATTTTTTGATTTACAGAATTTGTATCATCCGCCAGATCTTGATTTATAAGGCTTTGCACCATTTTATCTTTTGTGGCATTAAAATTTTCAGCGCAAAAAACTAATTCATCATCTAAAATTCCAACCATTCTTTCTTGCCAACCATCAGCTGTTTTAATGAATTGATGAGTGGGAAAACAATCAAAAAGTTCATTAGCAAAAAAATAAATTTCACGATCAGAATTTTGTTTTTTAAAGCCCTCAAAATCTTGATACCAGATGATTGATGCGCCGCAATCTTGCAAATTTTCTTGTTGAATTTTTGTTAAAGATTCGCTGATTTCAATAATGTGAAAAGTAATGCGCTCTTTAATATCAAGCTCTCGTCCTAGTTTTTTAGTTAATGCTGAAATCGTAAAAAGAATATCGTGAAATAAAGTTCCTCTGCCAGCGCCCATTTCAACCAAGGCAATTTTTTTATTTGAAGATAAAATAAAATTGAGAAAATAGGCGGCGATTAATTCGCCAAAAGTTTGGCTGATTTCTGGTGCAGTGATAAAATCACCTTTTTTGCCGATTGGTTTTTTTGTACAATAATAGCCGTGAAGCGGGTTAAACATTGCTTCGTTGATAAAATCGGCAATGGATAGTGATCCATTATTTTTGATTAGTGATTTTATTTTATCCATAAGTATATAAAAAAACCCTCGCAAGATTGCTAGAAAATCTAGCCTTGCGAGGGTTTAATATTAACAATAAATTCTAAATTATAAACCGGTGATTGCCCATTTTTTAAGCAAGTAATCTTCGATCGCGACTCTTTCTTCAGCTTTTAAGGCGCGAGTGTAAAAAATTAATTCTCCTAGATCGCCGTTAAAATAAGTTTGAGCGGCGCCGCTGTGACTAGAACCAATTGTAGCATTAGCATAAGCAGTTAATGTACTTAAAGCTGGTGTGCCAACTGATGTTAAAGCAGAGGCGGTGGATGATCCGTTTAGGTAATGTGTGAAAGAGGGCGCTCCAGCAGCAATTGTGGCATTTACAAAGCAGTGAAGTCTTGTCGTTGGCTGTGAATAAGTGGCAATTGCAGGAGATGATCCAACTGTATAAAGATTAGCCGAGCTGCCTTGGGCAAAACGAACTGTAGAAGTTGCTGAATATCCAAATTCTAAAGCAGCATTAAGTGTTGGGGCACTTGATTTGCCAAGAAAGTAATTTGCCACCACTGCTCTTCTTTGCTCAACTACAAAAATTGTGTAATCAACGCCAACTAGGAATGTTCCGTCAAAATCAAATGAATCATTGATGCCATCAAATCTAAGGCAGGGCAATCCGTTTATGCAGCTTGCGTAATAATATGGGTATGTGGTG
>SHWK01000020.1 GCA_009693885.1 Rickettsiales bacterium | reverse complement strand
ACAAGAACAAAAAGCCAAAGAAAAAGAAGCAGAGAAACTAAAAAAACAAAATATTCTCGCCAATCTCGATAAATTAAAATCAGAAAATATTGGCGATCTCAAATTGATACAACATGTTTTTGATGATCTAGAAGCAAAAGATTTACGCGATATAGCCTCTGAAATCAAGACTCGCAAAGATTTTTATCTCAAATGCATCTTTGTTTTATTTGCCATAAAAGATGAAAAAATCTCAGTTTGCATCGCCCTAACAAATGATTTACTTGATAAATTTGATGCAACCAAGTTAATTACACCAGCCATTGAAGCGATCGGCGGCAAAGGCGGCGGCGGCAAAAAAGATTTAGCAATGGGTGGCGGAGTTAATAAAGAAGGCACTTCGCAAGCTGTTGAAGCCGTGCGAAAATTAGTTTATTAACACACTCATCACATTATTCGTAAGATAAACTATGGGATTGCGGAGTATTTTATGTAGCTGTGCTTGCGCGCGAAATAAAATACTCCGCAATCCCATAGTTTATCGTTAAAGCACAATCCATAAACACAAAAAAATGAAAAAAAAATATTTCGGCACAGATGGAATCCGCGGCACCGCAAATAAGTTTCCCATGACCGCAGAAATTGCCCTCAAAACCGGCATGGCCGTAGGCGCAAAATTTACTGATGGCACACACAAACATCGCGTTGTAATCGGCAAAGATACCAGACTTTCTGGCTATGTTGTTGAACCCGCACTCACCGCTGGATTCGCTTCTGTTGGCATGGATGTGTTTTTAGTTGGCCCAGTTCCAACCCCAGCGGTATCAATGCTGACGCGCTCTCTGCGCGCTGATATTGGCATCATGATTTCTGCCTCACACAATCCTTATCACGATAATGGCATTAAAATCTTCGATGCTCAAGGCAACAAATTAAGCGATGAATTAGAGCTTGAAATCGAAAAATTAATCGATGGCGATATCACAAAATATCTTGCGAGCCCCGAAAATTTAGGTCGCGTAAAGCGCTTGGATGATGGGCGCGAGCGCTATGTTGAATTTGTCAAAAACTCTTTTCCAAAAGATAAAAGTTTAACAGGATTAAAAATTGTAATTGATTGCGCCAATGGTGCAGCTTATGCAATTGCGCCAAAAATTTTGTGGGAATTAGGCGCCGAAGTTATTTCTATTGGCGTTGATCCTAATGGATTTAACATTAATGAAAAATGCGGCTCAACCAAGCCAGAAGCACTTCGCGCTCGCGTTCTTGCTGAAAAAGCCAATATCGGAATCGCTCTTGATGGCGATGCGGATCGACTTTTAATCATCGATGAAAATGGCCAAGATATTGATGGCGATAAAGTAATAGCGCTGATCGCCGAAAAATTACACAATGAAGGTCGACTCAAAAAAGATACTGTCGTGATCACGCAAATGTCAAATTTAGCACTCGAAAATTATTTGAGCTATATCGGCATCAGCACTAAGCGCGTCAATGTTGGAGATCGTTATGTTTTGGAAGAAATCAAAAAAGGCGGCTATAATTTTGGCGGCGAACAATCTGGTCATATTGTTTTAGCAGATTATTCTACTACTGGTGATGGATTGGTGGCAGCGCTGCAAGTCTTGTCTCTGTTGGTTTCATCGCAAGGTAAAAAGGTCAGCGAATTATTTGATCTTTATAAACCGGCACCGCAAATTATGAAAAATCTAAAATTGCGCAACGCTGAAAACCCTTTAGAATCAAAGGTTGTACAAGATTTTATCGCCGCAAAACAAAAATTATTAGGACAAAAGGGCAGAATTTTAGTGCGCAAATCAGGAACAGAAAACCTAGTACGCGTTATGGCTGAAGGCGAAGACGCGGCTGTGATTGAAAAAATTGTTGATGAAATTATTACGAAATTGGATGCGTAATTTTTGATTTTAGATTTATCAACATAATACTTCCTACAACCGCAGAGGCAAAGGATCCTAGTAGCACCCCCACCTTGACCTTATTCAATAAATCATCTTGCCAAAAAGCTAAATTTCCTATGAATAAACTCATTGTGAAGCCAATGCCTGTCAATATCGCGAGGCAGTAAAATTCTGCCCAATTGCTATCGCGTGGCAAGTGACATAATTTTAGTTTTATCGCAATAAAACTAATCAACATCACGCCAATTTGCTTGCCAAAAAACAACCCGCAAGCAATGCCCAAAACCATAGAATCGGATAAAATTTGCCAAGATAAATTGGATATTTTGACGCCCATATTTGCAAAAACAAAAAGTGGCAAAATAGCAAAATTTACTATTGGGGCCAAAACTAAAGCAAGATTCTTTAAAGGAAAATAATCTTTAGTTTTTAATGGGATAAACATCGCTAACACTACTCCTGCAACACTTGGATGAATTCCTGATTTTAATGCACAAAGCCATAATAGAAATCCAGCGAATGAATATAAAAATATTGATTGTGATTTTTTATAATGAATTAACGCCAAAAATCCTATCACTAACAAAGCGGCAACAAAATAAAAAATGTGTAATTGTGTAGTATAAAAAAATGCGATTATTGCGATAGCAATGAGATCATCAACGACCGCAAGAGTTATCAAAAAAACCTTTGCTGCACTGGAAATTTTCTTATCAAAAACTTTGATAACCATATAGGTAAAAACAATATCAGTAGCAGTAGGAATTGCAAAACCGCGCAGATATTCTGTTTGATAATAATTGATGAAGAAAAATATTAGCGCCGGAAAAATCACACCCCCAATAGCAGCAACGATTGGTAGCATTATTTTTGCCTTACTTGATAATTCTCCCACTAAAATTTCGTACTTTAAATGCAAACCAACCAGCAAGAAAAAAATCGCCATCAAAAAATCATTGATGATATTGTTAAGAGAAATTTCTTGCTCAAGATGCAAAGAGGCAATTTCGAATAATGGAATATTAAAAAATTTATAATATAGATTGCCAAAACTAGAATTTGCTACAATAAGGGCCACAAGCATTGCGAGCAGCAATAAAACCTCGGATGAGAAATTGATATTGAATAGATTTTTTATCGTTGTCTTGATCATTATTTGATGATTAGAACCTGAAATCTTCGCCTAGATAAACTCGTTTTACCTCTTTGTGACTGATAATTTCTTCTTTAGTGCCCGAAGTTAGAATTTTCCCATCATACACAATATAGGCGTGATCAACAATTGAAAGGGTTTCACGCACATTGTGATCGGTGATCAACACACCAATATTGCGATCTTTAAGATGCATAACCATGTTGCGAATATCATTAACTGCAATTGGATCAACACCAGCAAAAGGCTCATCAAGCAATACAAATAAAGGATTTGTAGCAAGAGCTCGCGCAATTTCAACACGACGACGCTCGCCGCCAGAAAGAGCTACAGCATGAGATTTTCTGATATGCTCAATTGAAAATTCTTTGAGTAGAGATTCAAGTTTTTCTTTTCTTCTGAACTCGTTATTTTCAATAATTTCAAGAACACTGTAAATGTTTTCTTCAACTGTCATGCCACGAAAAATTGAAGCTTCTTGCGGCAAATAGCCAATACCTAAGCGCGCGCGCTGATACATTGGCATTTTTGTAATTTCTAAACCATCAATAAAAATATGCCCCGAAGTTGCACCAACAAGACCAACAATCATATAAAAACAAGTAGTTTTGCCCGCACCATTTGGGCCAAGCAAACCGACAACCTCTCCCTGCTTGATCTCAAGGCTAACATCGCGCAAGACCAATCTTTTGCCATATTTCTTGCTGAGACTTTTAATGCTTAAAATGTTATTCATCGCTCTCTTTCTTTGGTTCGTTATTTTCTTTTTTTACTTTAGGCGTATCTTTCTTTTTTCCACCACTTTTTAAATCATCATTGCTGATTACAAAAATCACCCTGTTATCAATAACATTAGACGACTCTTCTGTTTTATTGCCAACAAAATTACCTTTTTGTGTTTTTAAACTATAAACAAATTTATCGCCATGACCAACCGAACTGCCATTATTAACCACAACATTTTGTTCTAAAACAAAAATATCAGCTTGAGGATCATAATATCCAGAATCACCAGTAGCAACCATATCAGTACTAAAAACTCTAACATTTTGTTCTGCCTCGATTCTTTTAATTGCCGATTTTTTAGCTGGCTGATTCGCTGCTGGAGCACCATTGAAGCTTTTCATCTCCGAATTTTTATCATCTTCATAAAACACTAACATACGCTCTGCAAGCATGGTATCAGGGCCTTTTTTGACTACAACATGACCAATGAATTCCATGATCTGGGATTTTCTCTTGATGTCGATTATATCTGAGGTTATTCTAGTGGGAGGCTCTTTCTTGTGCGACTTCTTGATTAAAGCAGGGTCAGCAAAAACCGCATTGCAAAAAAACAGTGATGTTACACTTGTGATAAAAATAAAAT
This sequence comes from Rickettsiales bacterium, assembly GCA_009693885.1. Lineage (GTDB taxonomy): Bacteria > Pseudomonadota > Alphaproteobacteria > Rickettsiales > UBA1997 > CAMCFD01. The sequence goes on along the minus strand of SHWK01000020.1, from coordinate 7,366 downwards.
TTGCACGATTCATGAAAAAGTTTTTCACAATAACTGTTTTGTTTTTGGGGTTTGCTCTTTTTTCATCAAAAGCCTTCGCCCATAATAGCCAACAGTTTAACCACGATCCCAAAAACTACAATGTTAAGTTGCAAATTTTTGATAATGATAAAAAAACTACCGAATTTTTAGTAGCTATCGCCAATAATAGCGACACGCGAGAATATGGACTGATGAATCTTGATAAACTTGATCAAAAACACGGCATGATTTTTATTTTTGATAGCAATCTGGTTGTAAATATGTGGATGAAAAATACACTAATTCCACTCGACATGATTTTTATCGACGAAAATAATATTATAGTTAATATTAAAGAAGACACTAAACCGCTATCTCTTGAGATTATTTCATCACAAAAAATAGTAAAAAAAGTTTTAGAAATTAACGCGGGATTAAGCAAAAAACTTGGCATTAAAAACGGACAAAAAATTATTTATGAAAATTTTTGAGATAAAAGATGCTATCTCTCCTAATTTGTTAGAGCTAACAAAATCAAGCTTCTACAAGTTTTTGACTACATCAAAAAAAGCTGATTCTAGCATTGTTAAGCAAGTTGAAAAAATTATTGCTACAACAAAAAAAGATGGTGACAAGGCCCTAATTAGCTATAGCAATAAATTTGACAAGGCGCAATTCTCTAAGGCGCAAAACTTTATTGTTAACAAAAAAGAAATTGATGCGGCGATAAAAAACATTTCGCCAAAAACTTTTGCTTCCTTGCAAATGGCCTATGCGCGCATCTTTGACTATCATAAAAAACAGCTTCCTGAGGATTTTTTATACAAGGATACACAAGGCGTAACCCTTGGCAATAGCTGGCGCGCCATTGAATCTATTGGGGTTTACGCACCAGGAGGAACTGCTTCTTATCCAAGCTCAGTTTTGATGTGTGCAGTGCCTGCAATTGTTGCTGGATCTAAGAATATCAAGCTTTGCGCCCCATCAGAATCAGGAAAATTAAGCGATGCTGTTTTGGTTGCAGCACATATTTGCGGCATCAAAGAAATCTATAAAATCGGCGGCGCACAAGCAATTGCGGCCCTCGCCTTTGGCACCAAAAGCATCAAAAAAGTTGATAAAATTGTTGGCCCCGGCAACTCTTTTGTTGCCACTGCAAAAAAGATTTTATATGGCAAAGTTGGCATCGATATGATTGCTGGCCCAACCGATATTACAATAATTTGTGATAGCGATAATAATCCAGCTTGGATCGCCGCTGACGCACTCTCGCAGCTTGAACACGGGCCAGATTCTAAAGCTTTTATTATCACCGATGATAAAAAATTTGCTCAAAAAATTATTGTCGAAATCGATAATTTTAAATCTAAATTACCGCGCAAAAACATCATTGAAAAATCTCTGAAAAATAGCGCCATTTTTGTGATCAAAAATTTAGCGCAAAGCGTTCATTTAAGCAACTTCATTGCCCCTGAGCATCTTGAAATTGCATGCAAAAATTCTAAAGATTTTTTTGCGCAAATTAACAATGCGGGAGCAGTTTTTTTAGGAAAATATTCTCCTGAAAGCATTGGTGATTATATTGCCGGACCAAGCCACACCTTGCCAACAGAGGGCACGGCACGATTTGCTAGTGGTCTTTCAGTTTATGATTTTCTCAAAAGAATTTCACTAATTTCATGCGATAAAAATTCTTTTGCAAAAATCGCCGAAAGCGCTTCTATACTAGCTGAATGCGAAGGCCTTATGGCGCATAAACTAAGTATCGATATAAGAAAATGATCAAAAACTACAGCAAATTCCTTGTTATTTTTCTCATCACCTTCATGGTTTTTTCTTGTGCCAAAAAAAAGGAAGAAATTCCTACGGGAGAAAGCAGTTATATCAAGGCCAAAAAGCTTCTTGATGAAAAAAACTACGCCGAAGCAGCTAAAGAATTTGAAAAAATTGACGATGATTTTCCTTTCTCAAAATGGGCCACCCAATCACAAAATATGGCTGTTTACGCCTTTTATAAAAACAAAGATTATGCCGATGTTGTGCGCGCTGTTGATGATTTTATTCGAATTAATCCCAGCAATGAAACCATTCCCTACATGTATTACATGAAGGCCCTCAGCTATTATGATCAAATTCCTGATATTGAAAGAGCGCAAGATAATGCAAGGCTTTCTTCGGCAACTTTTCGTGAATTAATTGCGCGCTTTCCAGATTCAGATCACACCATTGACGCGCGCTATAAGTTAGAATTTGTTGATGAACATATAGCGGGAGCAAAGATGGCTGTAGGAAGATATCAAGTTACACAAAAACATTATGTCGGTGCATTAAAAAATTTTCACGATGTAGTTCAGCGCTATAGCTATACTGATCAGGCCCCTGAAGCCTATTATAGATTGATCGAAATTTATCATAAAATTGGCTTAAAAAATGAAGCAATAAAAGTGCGCAATCAGTTGGAAGCAGCATTTCCTAGTAATGAATGGATGGCGCTAGCACAAAAAATAGATTTTTAAATCAATAAAAAAATCTCAAAATATTGAAAATAAAATTCTCGACATGAACATAAATCAAGGGGCAAAACATATTTGGCTTCCTTACACACAAATGCAAAATCACTTACCGCAGCTTGAGGTTGTAAGCGCCAAAGGCAGCAAGATTTTTCTGCAAGATGGTCGAACTTTAATTGACGGCATTGCTTCTTGGTGGTCTGCGGCGCATGGCTATAATCACCCTCACCTTACTAAAGCAATTGCAAAACAAGCAAAAATTTTGCCGCATATTATGTTGGCTGGTTTTGCCAATGATCAAACTTATAAATTGGCATGGCGCCTTGCAAAACTCACCAAATTAGATCGCGTATTTTTCTCTGATTCTGGTTCTACCGCAATTGAAGTGGCGATGAAAATTTGTTGGCAATATTATATAAATTTACAACAGCCACAAAAAACAAAATTTGTTTCCTTTAAAAATTCTTATCATGGCGATACTACAGGGGCAATGTCTCTCGGCGATCTGTCCCATGGAATGCATGAGAAGTTTTCTAAGATTCTGATCAATAACTTTAGTCTAAATTTACCGCAAAACAAAAACGATCTCGATCAATTTGAAGATTTTGTTAAAAAAAATCAGCATAAAATTGCGGGAGTTTTTGTAGAACCATTAGTGCAATGTGCCGGTGGAATGAAATTTCATAAAGCAGAAATTCTGCGTAAAATTTTTCTCATCACTAAAAAATATAATTTGCTTTTTATCGCCGATGAATGTGCCACAGGATTTTATCGCACTGGAAAAATATTCGCTTGCGATCATGCCAAAATAACGCCAGATATTATGGTGCTTGGCAAGGCTTTAACAGGGGGCTACCTAACTTTAGCTGCCACAATCGTGAGTGAAAAAATCTTCGCATCTTTCTTGGGAGATTCACCAGAAAATGCCCTGATGCATGGCCCAACTTTTATGGGAAATCCCCTCGCTGCCGCCGCTGCCAACGCCTCTCTCGATCTCTTCGAAAAAAATGATTATGAAAAGAAAGTTACAAAAATTGAAACATTTTTGATAAAAAATTTAAAAAAATATCGCAACCACAAAAATGTTAAAGATGTGCGAGTGATTGGCGCTCTAGGCGTTATCGAAACTGATCTTGAATGGAAAGATATGATGAATTTGCGCAAAAAATTTATTGAGCAAGGTGTTTTTCTGCGCCCTTTTGCGGGAGTGATTTATGTGATGCCTTCGCTTAATATTAGCAGCAAAGAACTGCGCATTATTATCGATGCAATTGAAGAGGCTCTGCGCCAAAATCTTTAAGGGCCTCGCCTTGCGACACTAGACCAGATCCATAATAAAATAAATGGCTCAAGAAACATAAAATTTTTCAATCACATCTTTAAATTTTTCTTCCAACACACTTCTTTTTAACTTCATTGAGGGAGTGATTTCTCCACTAGAAATTGATATTGATGTGGCAATTATCGCAAATTTCTGAATTTGCTCTGCATGATCAAGATCAACATTAAGCCTTGTCACGACTGCCATCACAGTATCTTGTAAAACTTGTGATTGCAAAAATTCTGCATCACCTCCTCTAAAATTAAATTTAGTTTTAAACTTTTGTAACAACTCAAAATCAGGAAAAAGCAGAACAGAAACAAATTTGCGACCCTCGGCAATTATAATCGCGCCAAGCAAAAATCCTAATTCTTGCACTAATTTTTGTTCAAGAGGAATTGGTCGTACATATTTGCCATTAGCGGTTTTGAATAGTTCTTTTTTGCGACCGATTATTTTTACAAAACCATCCGCATCAATTTGCGCTAGATCTCCTGTATAAAACCAGCCATCAATAATTGTTGCCGCAGTTTTATCGGGAGCATTGTGATAGCCGCGCATAACATTGGGGCCGCGCGCTAACAGCTCACCATCTTTTGCCAAACGCAATTCAACACCAGAAAAAGCCTTGCCAATTGTGGCAAATTTATACGCCGCAGCATGGTTCACTGCCAATACTGGGGAGGTTTCTGTTAGGCCATAACCGCAATATAATTTTACTCCGATATTGCCATAAAACCGCTCCATATCCTCTGATAGCGCCGCTCCACCACAAATCAACATTCTCATTTTTCCGCCAAGTGCCGCACGAAATTTTTTATAAACTAAGCGATCAAAAATTTTATCAAAAAATTCCACCTGCCCCACATCCTTCTCTAGAGCGCGTTTTAAAGCTTTTTGTCCTAAGATTTTTTTGATGAATTTTGCATTATCAACACCATCTTTAATTTTAGCAAAAACCTTTTCTAACACTCGCGGCACTACAGTCATCAATGTTGGCCGCACTTCTCGCAATAAATTTCCAACATTTTTTATATCATCAGCAAAATAAATTTGAATACCTTGTGTAATATAAAACGACATCACCATCCGCTCAAAAATATGCGCCAAAGGCAAAAAAGACAAAGCCTTGTCGTTGATAGCATCAAGCGGAAATATTTGCATCGTCGCCTTAATTTGCGACACCAAATTATCATTGGTAAGCTCAACACCTTTCGGCCGACCCGTACTTCCTGAAGTATAAATTATCGTCACCAAATCTTGCTTCTGCGCTTCTTTTACAAAAACATTGAGATCATATTTTTTAGCTTCAGCAGCCTGTTTACCCAGAGAAATCAAGGCTTCAAAGCCTGTGATATTTTCTCCTTCAAAATTATAAGCAATAATTTTTGCCGAAAGATTTTTTATCTGCGCCACATTTTTATTATCGGTAAAAATATAGCGCGCATCGGCATCTTGTAACTGATAAAGTAAATTATCTTCCGCGATATCATGAAAAATTGGCACCGACACGCAACCCGCTAAAATCGTGCCATAATCAGCTATCAACCATAATGGATTTTGATAAGAAAAAATCGCCACAGTTTGATTTTTTTGCAAGCCGAGCTCTTTTAATCCACAGGCAAAATGAAAAGATTTTTCGAGAAATTCTTGGTTGGAGAAAGCGCGCCATTCACCATTTTCTTTAAAATTTAAAAAGTGCGGATCGTTGAATTGGGCGGCTTGATGGAGGATTAATTCACTTAGAGTAGAAAAATCTTTCATATGTTTTATTGGTGCGCTTAGCTTACTGCTTGTTGATAGATTGTGCTTTCACGATAAACTTTTTATTTACGAAACCTAAAAAAACCGAGAAACCAGGCGCCACAACAGCGAAAGCTTCTGATTGATAACCTCATGATCACGAATATATTCACGCAAATACAAATCAATATGCCCGTGTTTAGCAAAATAAAGACAAACAATCATCAAAAACATCATCGCAAAATAATTGCTTAAACCGTCAATAAATCGCGGTCGAATAATTTCATCAACAATCTCAACATTTTGCACTGCGGCGATTCTTTTTTTCGTTTGCGGATGAGTAGAAAAAAGTGTAAAATAGCCAGATTCCCCTAGAAAAGATAGCGCAAAAGCCATGTTTTTTCCGCCAAAAGCCTCGCCGGATTGTTTATCGCAACGATATTCAATCGAGCGTGAAACGAAGCGGCGCAAGAATTCATAGAGATTATAAACAACGAAACGGTTAAAGGCATTTAATACAAAATTTAACCCGATATAAACCTCAAACATCAAGCGCGATGAAACACGGCCACCATATGGCATCATTGCAACGCCGCGTGATACAAAATTAAAAATAATGCCAAGAACATATGAAACAAAGTTAGTGATTTTTTGATTAGCCATGATCAAAAAAGTTGGCAAAAAATCTTTGTTTATAAGATGTGACATCTCATGCCCCATAATGCTGCGCAGTGCATATAAAAATTCTTTTGGATCATTGCTGCCAGCTAAATAATGATCAACAATGCCACTGGTTAGAACAATAGCCTTGCCACCAAGGCTGCTAACTGCAAAAGCGTTAATTTCATCAGATTGTTTGATGTAAAGTTTTACTGATTTTTCACCAAATTTATCTTTTACTTCTTCAAAAATCTTGCTTAAAAAATCATAATCTTTGACTTTTTCATAACGCTGGCAACCCTTGAGAGAGGCGCGCATAGCGAAGCCAAAAAGAAAATCAAGTACAAAATAAACCAACATTAAAAAACTAACCAAAAACAATAAAATAAAAATCGCCAATTTAATTTTTGACATCATATCTGGCGTTATTGTGAGCGTGGCAGTATGACGATTAATTAGAGGCACAAGCATCGCCACCATTGGCGAGGTCAGAATAGTGATGTTGAAAATTGTAACAATATAGACTAAAATGAGATTTATTGGTTTAGCAAACATTCGTGAGATTTAAATTTTAAATTACAAATTTTGAGTTAGAGTATCTCAATCAATTAACAACTCGATAATAATTATGCGTATTGTTCAAGTCAAAAATATAAAAATTGCAAATAATTTACCATTCACTTTGATCGCTGGCCCTTGCCAGATTGAGACGCGTGACCATTCTTTAATGATGGCAAATAACATAAAAAGAATTTGCGATAAACTTGGCATTAATTTTATCTATAAATCTTCTTTTGATAAAGCTAATCGCTCTTCAATTGATGGCCAGCGCGGTATTGGCCTTGAAAAATCCTTCGAAATTTTTGCTGAAGTAAAAAAAGAATTTGACTGCCCAGTGCTTACCGATGTTCATTCGGCTGAACAATGTGCCGTGCTTGCTGAGCATGTTGATATTTTGCAAGTGCCCGCATTTTTATGTCGCCAAACCGATATGTTAGAAGCGGCTGCCAAAACTGGAAAAGTCATCAATATTAAAAAAGGCCAATTTTTAGCGCCTTGGGATGCGGCAAATATTGTAAAAAAAATGGATCATTTTGGCAATAAAAATGTGCTATTGACTGAACGCGGCGTT
>SHWK01000019.1 GCA_009693885.1 Rickettsiales bacterium | reverse complement strand
CTCAAGATTTTTATTTTCAATATCATAAAATCCATCATCAAACAAACTATGCGCCCCATCACTCAACATCATACAATCAAACTCTCGCGCCAATTTATAAAGCTCGGCAACGCGCCCCTTATCACCATCCATCGAAAAAACATCTTCGGTAATAATTAATATTTTTTGGTATTTTTTAGTATTATCTAATAATATTTGCCTCGCATGCGCCAAATCATTGTGGGCAAAGCGAATCATTTTGGCGTTGCTTAATTTTATACCATCAAGCAAAGATGAATGGATCAATTTATCCGCCACCACCAAATCACCCTCACCCACCAAAGCAGAAATAGCGCCAATCGCCGCCATATAACCAGAAGAAAAAACTATCGCCTCTTCGCAATTTTTCATGCCAGCAATTTGTTTTTCTAACTTAGAATAAAGAGAATTATTACCAGAAATATATCGCGAAGAAGCCTGCGAAACACCATATTTGTTGGTTGCGTCACAAGCAGATTTTTTCACTGCAGCATTATGCGCTAAACCAAAATAATCATTGGAGCAAAATGAAATAAATTTTCGAACACCTCTCTTAACCACCACCGCATCAATCGCATCAGACTCTACCAGCTTACGATAGAGACCTGATGCTTGCAGAAAATTTATTTTTTCCTGAAAATTTTTAATCACAAAAATTAAACGTCTAGGTTAACCACTTTCAACGCATTTTCTTGGATGAAATCACGACGCGGCTCGACCACATTTCCCATTAAAGTAGAAAATACTTGATCTGCTTCGTCATATTGATCAACGCGAACTTGCAATAAAGTTCTGTTAGAAGGATCAAGTGTGGTTTCCCAAAGTTGTTCGGCGTTCATTTCTCCCAGACCTTTAAAGCGCTGGATCGACATACCTTTTTTGCCAAGCTCAATGATGATATTCATCAACTCATTTGGCTTGCGTGCGATCACTTTTTCATCACCTTTAATCAAGCTAACATCGCCTGCAAAATCAGCAATAATTTGATCTGTGATTTGCGCAATTGCACTTGATTCTGGCAAATCAAAATGTGCTCTTTTTAGAACATAAGAAGTTTTTACGCCGCGAGATTCTTTGATTAATTCAATATCATCTTCTGCAGTAACTAAGGCCTTCCACGAGATATCATCATCACAATTTAATTGCAGATTTTTCTCAATTTTTGTAACAAGAGTTTTTGCTTTTGCGGCATTTTGCAACCAAGATTTATCAAACGCGCCAGCCATCGCCACCGCTTCAATAATATCGGTTGAAGCCAAGCGCGCCAAGCCTTGAGCTAGGTGTGAAAATTTTGATAATTTGTGAATAAATTCAAGCAAGTCTTTGCCAGAGCGATCTCCAGCCTTGCTTTTTAACACATAATTATTAACCACATGATCGTTGATATAATCAGTTAGAGCTTGTTCATTTTTTAGATAAACTTCACTTTGGCCTTTTTTCACTTTATAAAGTGGAGGCTGCGCGATGTAGAGAAATCCGTGCTCGATAAGTTTTGGCATGTGACGGAAAAAGAAAGTCAAAAGCAAAGTTCTGATATGCGATCCATCGACATCGGCATCGGCCATGATCACGATTTTGTGGTAGCGCACTTTATTTGGATCAAAATCTTCTGCACCAATGCCGGTGCCTAGAGCGGTAATGATTGTGCCCACTTCGACTGATGATAACATTTTGTCAAAACGCGCACGCTCAACATTGAGAATTTTTCCGCGAATTGGTAAAATTGCTTGATATTTGCGATCACGCCCAGATTTTGCCGAACCACCCGCCGAGTTTCCCTCAACGATGTAAATTTCGCTAAGTGCCGGATCTTTTTCTTGGCAATCCGCCAATTTTCCTGGTAAATTCGAGATTTCTAGCGACGATTTGCGACGAGTTAATTCACGGGCTTTGCGTGCCGCTTCTCTAGCTTGCGCCGCTTCAACACCTTTGCCAACAATAATTTTTGCATCGGCTGGACGTTCTTCAAACCATTGCGCCAATTTATCGTTAACGAAAGATTCAACATGGGTTCGCACTTCACTAGAAACCAATTTATCTTTGGTTTGTGAAGAAAATTTTGGATCAGGAACTTTAACCGAGATCACGCCAGTCAAGCCTTCGCGCACATCTTCACCGGTTAAAACAATTTTATCTTTTTTGAAAAGTTTGTTATCTGCAGCATAATTATTAACCACGCGAGTTAGAGCCGAGCGAAACCCCGCCAAATGCGTTCCACCATCTCTTTGGCGAATATTGTTGGTAAAACACAAAACATTTTCGTGATAGCTATCGTTCCATTGTAATGCAACTTCAAGCGAGATACCACTGACCTTATCCGAAGCTACAACGCTAACGGTTTGGTGCAATGCGTTTTTGCTTTTATCAAGATATTTAACATAAGCTTCAACGCCACCTTCATAAAATAAGATTGATTCTTTTGGTTCTTCACCACGCAAATCATGCAGGATAATTTTTACACCAGAATTTAAAAATGAAAGCTCGCGAAGCCTTTGCTCTATAGTTGAAAAGCTGAATTCTGTAACATTAGCAAAAGTTGCATGTGATGGATGAAAGGTAACTTGGGTTCCTTTTTTTCCTTTGACAGTGCCAATAACTTTTAGCGGAGAAACGGCATCGCCATTTTCAAAACGCATGTTATATTCTTTGCCATCACGCCAAATATTGAGCTCAAGCCAATCAGATAGCGCGTTTACCACCGATACACCAACACCATGCAAACCACCAGAAACCTTATAAGAATTTTGATCAAACTTACCACCAGCGTGAAGTTGTGTCATGATAACTTCTGCCGCAGAAACGCCTTCTTCTTTATGCAAATCAACCGGAATGCCGCGACCATTATCGCGAACCGTCACTGAGCCATCAATATTTAGTGAAACAAAAACTTCATCGCAATGGCCCGCAAGCGCTTCATCGATTGCGTTATCAACAACTTCATAAACCATGTGATGCAAACCACTGCCGTCATCAGTATCACCAATATACATTCCGGGGCGCTTGCGCACTGCATCTAGACCTTTTAAAACTTTGATCGAATCGGAAGAGTATTCATTCATGTTGATTTCTTTTTCGAGAACTTCGTTTTCTAGAGACATTTGTTGGTTTTGTTAAGATTAATCTATACGATAATTATAAACTATTGCGGCAAACTATCAAGCTTTATGAGCGGTCTTACTTGCGGAAAAATAGTGTTTTTTTGAAGAAAATAATCGACTACATATTTAGATTTAAAGCTAAATTATTTTAAACGAAAGGAGTGAAATATGGGAGCTAGATACGCTCCCACAGACAACGATTATGCTTGCATCCAAGTAGTAACTGGGGTTTTAGCTGCCTTAACCTCATCCAATCTTCTTCTTGGAGTAGAAAGTGGATAATTGTGGAATTTTTCACCCTCACCTGAAGCAACTAATTTTGCGATATAAATCATCGTCTCGATAAAATTATCGATCGTTTCTTTATTTTCGGTTTCAGTTGGCTCAATCAACATCGCGCCTTGAACCACAAGCGGGAAAAAGATTGTCATTGGATGCATGCCGTATTCGACAAGTGCTTTAGCAATATCGAGAGTTGAAATGCCTTGCGCTTTTTGCAATTTATCAGTCAATAAACATTCATGCATACAGTTGCCGCTAAATGGCACATGGTAATGATCTTTTAATTTTGCCAAAATATAATTGGCACTTAAAACTGCATCTTCAGCAATTTTTTGTAAGCCATCTGTTCCGTGAGAAAGCATATAAGTTAAGGCGCGAACATGCATGCCAAATTGGCCGTTAAATCCTTTAACTTTGCCAACCGTTTGTTTTGGCGCGTAGAAAGCATATTGATCGCCTTCTTTTTTTACATGTGGGGATGGCAAAAATTCTACTAAATCGCTGCAAACTGCGATTGGACCTGATCCGGGCCCTCCACCACCATGAGGCGTTGAGAAAGTTTTATGCAAGTTAAAATGCATCACATCAACACCAATATCCACTGGACGAACTTTGCCTACAATGGCGTTATAATTGGCGCCATCGCAATAAAAATATCCACCAACTTCATGGATTAATCGCGCAATTTCAATAATATTTTTTTCGAATTTTCCACAAGTATTTGGGTTGGTGATCATGATTGCAGCTATATCGCGACCATGTTCTTCAACTAATTTTTTGAATAATTCAAGATCAACTAAACCCTCATTATTAGAAGGAATAACTTTGATGTTAAAGCCACAAATAGCTGCCGTTGCTGGGTTGGTGCCATGGGCAGAATCTGGAATTAACACGATTTTACGATTTTCACCTTTGGCTTTTAGAGCTTTTCTGATAACCAACATTCCAGCCAACTCACCTTGCGCACCAGCTGCCGGAGCAAGCGAAACGCCGCCCAAACCAGTAAGTTTCATCAACCAATTTTGCAAATTATACATTAATTCTAATGCGCCTTGCACTGTTGATTGATTTTGCATCGGGTGAATATCGCTAAGGCCAGGAAGGCGTGCCATTTTTTCATTCAAACGCGGATTGTGTTTCATTGTACATGATCCAAGTGGATAAAATCCTGCATCGATAGAATAATTTTGATTCGACAAGCGTACAAAGTGGCGAATAACCTGTGGCTCATTGACTTCAGCAAGGCCAATTGATTCGCGTTTTTTTTGTCCAGTTCTGATTTTGAACTCTGCAACATCCGGCAGATCAACACCACAAGCACCTTTGCGGGTTTGCTTGATAAGGATTTCAGTTTCTAGTTTAAGACCAGTTTCTTTTGGAATGAACGTCATTTTATTTCGATTTTATTTTGTTAGCCTAAATTTTTAGCGTAATTATTTTAAGATTTTTTCAAGCTCAAAAGCAAATTTTTGCATATCTTCTGCGCTAGTTAATTCACTGACTGCAACGACCATTTTTTTGCCATCAGCATATCCACCGATGATATTTTTTTCGAGCAATTTTTTATTAACTTCAGCAGCATCTTTACTAAATTCAATTGCAAATTCATTAAAGAAACTTTCACTGATAATTTTTACTCCAGCGATTTTTGCTAAAATTTCTGCAAAGTCACAAGCCTTCTTGTGATTGATTAGAGCGAGCTTTTTAAAGCCGTTTTCACCAAGTAATGAAGCGTGAATTGTAAATGCAGTTGCGCACAAACCTTGGTTTGAACAAATGTTAGAAGTGGCTTTTTCACGACGAATATGTTGCTCGCGCGCGCTTAGAGTAAGAACATATCCCGGCTTGCCATCAACATCTGAAGTCATACCACAGATTCTTCCTGGCATTTGGCGGAGAAATTCTTTTTTGCAGGCAAAAAATCCAAGCAATGGACCGCCAAAATTTAAGCCAACACCAATTGATGAAGCTTCACCAACAACAATATCCGCTTGCTTTGGCGCTTCTAATAATCCGAGTGACACGATTTCATTTACCACTACAACCAAAAGGGATCCAGCAGCATCCGCTTTGGCGCGAGCTTCATCTAAATTAGGGATATTTCCGTAAAAATCAGGATATTGCACAATAAGCGCAGCGCATGATTCATCTAGTGCGGAAGGCTCAACAAATTTTGCATCATTGAGCTCAAGTGAAGTTTGCACCACCTCACGATAATCAGGATGCAAATGCCCTAGAACCGCGATATTCTTGCGTCCAGCCTTGATACGAAAAGCCATCAAACAGCTTTCAGCCAAAGAAGTTGCACCATCATACATTGAGGCGTTAGCAATTTCCATGCCTGTTAGAAGCGCGATAATTGATTGAAATTGAAAGATCACCGCCAGGGTTCCTTGTGAAATTTCTGGCTGATAAGGAGTGTAAGAAGTGAGAAATTCTGAACGCTGAATCAAGTGATCAACCGAAGCAGGAATATGATGACGGTAGCAGCCAGCACCCAAGAAAAACGGACCTTCACCAGCAGAGCGATTTTTGATCGCCAGTGATTTTAGAATTGATTCAACTTCAATTTCACCTTGAAAATTTGGCAAATCAGCTATTGGTTTTTTTAGCAAAAATTCTGATGGAACGGCATCGAAAAGTTCATCAACACTAGAGACGCCAATAGCTTTAAGCATCTCAGCTCTATCAAATTGAGTAAGGGCAAGATAACGCATTTTTAGAAGAATTAAAATTTAGACCAGCGCCACTTCGGGCAAATGGATTTCGATGGCCTATTCTAGAAGCTATAATGGATTATTCAACCAGTAATTATGATTTTATTGAATTGTTGCAACGCTTGTGTGGATAGCAATCTATGATCTGCTTGACTTCAAATAAACTGCTAAACAACCCTTAAAAATAAGAATTTTAAAGAAATTTATGTAAATCGGCCAAAAGAATTTTTTTCTCATAAAGCGCACGCCCAATAATAACGCCACTAACACCGAATTCTTCTAATTGCGCAACTTTTTTTACATCTTCAATCGAGGATATTCCACCCGAAGCAATCACGGGAATTGTAAGATTTTGTGCCAATGTTTTAGTGCCATCAAAATCAAATCCTGAAAGCGTTCCATCGCGAGAAATATCGGTATAAATTATTTCTGCAACACCACAATCTTCAAATTTTTTTGCTAATTCTAAAGCGGTAATTTGCGAAGTTTCTACCCAACCTTCTGTTGCAACAAAACCATTTTTTGCATCAATTCCGACCACAATTTTTCCGGCAAATTTTTTGCAGGCCTCTTTGACAATTGCGGGATTTTTTGCTGCCGCCGTTCCAAGAATTACCTTAGAAACTCCAAGCTCTAGCCATTCTTCAATTGCTGCTATTGATCGAATTCCGCCACCAAGTTGTAGCGGAATTTTGATTGATTTAATGATTGATTTTATCGCCTCTACATTTGCTGAAACACCAGCAATTGCACCATCTAAATCAACGAGATGCAGATATTTAAAACCTTGATTTTGAAATTCTAAAGCTTGCGCCGCAGGGCTATCATTAAAAACCGTCACGCGATTCATATCACCTTTAAGCAAGCGCACGCACTGGCCATTTTTTAAATCGATTGCAGGGAAAATTATCATATATTATTCATAACGCAAAATCTCTGCTGGATCAGCTTTGCTGGCCTTCCACGCTGGATATAAAGTTGCCAAAAATGAAATCACCAAAGACATTCCAACAATCAAAACCACATCAGAAACAAAAACTTTTGATGGCAAAGTTGATAAAAAATAAATCGCTGGATTGAATAAATCCGCGCCCGTGACAATTTCAAGCCCACGCTTAATTGCATTAATATTTGATGAGAATAACACACCAATAATAAAGCCGAACATTGTTCCAACAAAGCCAATTGCTGATCCGCAAATCAAAAATATTCGCAACACAGATCCTTTTTCCATGCCCATGGCTCTAAGCAATGCGATATTTTTGTTTTTATCTCTCACCAACATAATCATGCTCGAAATTATATTGAAAGCGGCCACCAAAATAATTAGCGTGAGAATCAAAAACATCACCGTTCTCTCAACTTTTAAGGCATCAATAAAGGTTGCGTTAGATTGCTCCCAATCAACAAAATAAAGGCTTCGATAGTCTGCCAACGCTGCAAAAACCTGCAATTTTATTTCAGCTAATTTAGTAGCATCTTCAACAAAAACTTCAATCGCCGAAGCGCGTTGTTGATATTTAAAATGAATTTGCGCCATCTCAAAATTCATAAAAACTGTGGTAGAATCATATTCATACATGCCACTTTCAAACACACCTGCAACATTGTAGCTCTTGACTCGCGGGATTGCTCCAAGCAAGCTATCATTAGTTTGTGCCGAGATAATTTTAATTGTATCACCAACACGCAAACGCATATTTTGTGCTACTGTAGAGCCAATTATCACATTATTGCGCTCTTGCAATTTTGCAATTTCACCCGCTAAAATATTATCAGAAATTAATTTTTTATTGCGCAAATCTTCTAAACGTAAACCTTTGATCAAGCCGCCCGCTGCCTTGCTTGGAGAAGATAACATCGCCTGCGCTTCAACAATCGGATTAACATATTTTACTCCCTTAATATCACGAATTTTTGCCACCACCTCATCGTAATTTTCAATATTTTGTGCGCGGCTATAAACCGTAAGATGCGCGTTGATTCCCAAAATACGATTGACTAATTCATAACGAAAACCATTCATCACGGACATCACAATTATCAAGGTCGCAACGCCAATCATGATCCCGACAAAAGAAAAAACTGCAGTCACCGAAATAAATCCCTCTTTGCGCTTTGAGCGTAAGTAGCGGTAGGCGATGAGAAATTCTAATTTATTGAACATGTTTATATTATTGAATAATTTCTAGGAATTAAAACTGAAATTCCTTTATTAAAAAAACCAAAATCAGTAATTCTTTTTGCAAAAAGAATTACACGCCACCCCGCCACCCCATCAGAGAAATAACTAAACCCCCTTAGAGGTAGAATACTCAAAATGAAAAGGCACATCAGGATGAACAATTTTATAAACATCATGACAAGCCGTAGCCGCTTCAGCAAAGCCATTCAAGATCAATTTAAGCTTATTTTTATAAGTAACAATATCACCAATCGCATAAATTCCCTCAACCGAAGTTCGCATTGTCGCAACATCAACTTCAATAAAATGTTTATGCAGGTTTAAACCCCAATCAGCAATGGGCCCAAGCTCCATCGCCAAACCATAAAATGGCAATAAATAATCAGCTTCGATTTCTTTTATATTGCCATCAAAATCTTTTACCAATACTGCTTCAAGCTTGCCAGCAGAGCCCTTTAGGCCATCAAGTTGAAACGGCACCACCAGATCAATTATATTTTCCGCCGCTAATTTATGCATTTTTTCTGCACTATCCGGAGCACAACGAAATTTATCGCGACGATGCACAACGCTAACTTTTTTTGCAACTTCAGCAAGGCTGAGAACCCAATCCACCGCCGAATCTCCACCACCAGCGATTACCACATTTTTTCCGGCAAATTCTGCTTTTGAGCGGATCGAATAAAAAATCGATTTACCTTCA
This sequence comes from Rickettsiales bacterium, assembly GCA_009693885.1. Lineage (GTDB taxonomy): Bacteria > Pseudomonadota > Alphaproteobacteria > Rickettsiales > UBA1997 > CAMCFD01. Next base: position 2,983 of record SHWK01000019.1, on the reverse strand, counting down.
TATTCTTCAATGCCAGCAAGCGGTGGACGATTGGGACCAAAGGCTCCACAACCTGCCGCAATCACAATTGCCTTACATTCAATCTGAGTATTTTTTGAGGTAGTTAAAAGAAAAGTTCCATCACTGCGTTTTTCAATTTTATCAACACGCTGATTCAAGTGATAATGCGGCTTGAAAGGCGCTGCTTGCTCGTGCAAAGCATCAATTAAATCATTAGCTAAAATTTTTGGATGCGCTGGAATATCATAAATCGGCTTCTCTGGATAAAGCGCCGAACATTGGCCGCCAATGTGTTCGAGGGTATCAATAACATGACACTTCATCTTGAGCATGCCCGCTTCAAAAACTGTAAATAATCCTGCTGGACCAGCGCCAATTATGGCTATATCTGTTTTATTCATTACTACTACCTTCTAATTTAAATTTCCACACTAAAAAGTTGACGAACCAGCGTTGCATAAGCGCAGCGAAAGCACGCACCCCCCCCTAAGATAGTTGCGTAAGCGCAGCGAAAGCACGCACCCCCCTAAGGGGGATTTAGGGGGTTAAAACCCAATCCTAGCATAACAATTATATTTTCCAATCTCCTGCTTGATTTTGTTTTTTAGCACTATATTATCAAATCTGGCTTCTGGCCAAAACACTACACACATCAAACCTTCGCGAGCCCGCATTCCACCCATCTGCAAAGCCTTGCATAAATTTACAAAATAAAAACTATGTTAAAAACTGCATCCCTAGGTTTTCCTAGAATTGGCGCTAATCGCGAATTGAAAAAAGCCATTGAAGCCTTTTGGAAAGGCTCTATCTCATCTTCTGATCTACAAAAAGCCGCATCAGAAATAAAGGCAAAAAACTGGCAAAGTCAAAAATCAGCAGGAATCCACTTCATTCCTTCGAATGATTTTTCATTTTACGATCAAGTTCTTGATACTTTAGCCTTATTTGGCGCAGTTCCTAAGCGTTTTAAATTTTCTGGCGGCAATGTTGATCTTGATTTAGTTTTTGCGATGGCTCGTGGCGCGCAAAAAGATGGTCTCGATGTTACGGCAATGGAAATGACAAAATGGTTTGATACAAACTACCATTATATTGTTGGCGAATTCAAAGCAGGACAAAAATTCAAAATTTCTTCTGATAAAATTTTTAATGATTATCTAGAGGCAAAAAAATTAGGAATCGAAACTCGTCCAGTGATCATCGGACCAGTGTCTTTCTTACTTCTTGGCAAAACCATTGATGGTAGTGATAAATTAGATTTGCTCGATAATTTGCTTGCGGCATATCAAGATTTATTCGCACGCTTAGCTTCTGCTGGTGTTAAAGAAGTGCAAATCGATGAGCCATTTTTGGTTACTGATTTATCTTCTGAGGCAGTAAAATCATACCTTCACGCCTATCCTCAAATCAAAAAATTTGCTGGTGCAATCAAATTGCATCTCGCAACTTATTTTGATACTTTGAGCGATAATGCTGAACTTGCTTTTAGCTTAAATACTGATTCGGTTCATATAGATTTAGTGCGTGCGCAAGATCAATTTGCCGTAGCATTAAAGCTTGTAAAACCAAGCCAGTCTTTGTCTCTTGGCTTAGTTGATGGTCGCAATATTTGGATCAATGATCTCGAACATTCAATTTCTATCGCTAAAAAAGCGGTTGAATTTTTGGGCGTGGATCGCGTGATTGTTGCTTCTTCCTGCTCTTTAATTCACTCTCCAGTTGATTTAGCAAATGAAGATAATCTTGATTCAGAAATAAAATCTTGGTTATCTTTTGCGCAACAAAAATTGCTTGAGATCGCTGCTATTGCTAAAGCAACAGCTGGTGAAGCAGTTGATATTTCTGCTAATCAAAAAGCAATTGCTGCAAGAAAAACTTCAAGCAAAATTCACGATGAATCAGTGAAAAAGCGCGTTGCAGGCATTTCTGAATCTGATAAAAATCGTAAAAATAATTATCAAACTCGTCGCGAAATTCAAATTAATGAATTGCGCTTGCCCCTACTGCCAACTACAACCATCGGCTCTTTTCCACAAACTGCAGAAGTTCGTAAAGCACGCGCAGATTTTAAAGCTAATAAAATTTCTGCCACTGATTATGAAAAATTCCTTCAAGAAGAAACCGCGCGCTGCGTGGCTTTCCAAGAAGAAATTGGACTTGATGTTTTAGTTCATGGTGAGTTTGAAAGAAACGACATGGTCGAATATTTTGGCGAACAATTGAACGGATTCACCTTCACTAAAAATGGCTGGGTGCAAAGCTACGGCTCTCGTTGCGTAAAACCACCAGTTATTTTCGGCGATGTTTCTCGTCCTAAATCAATGACGGTTCAATGGGCAAAATATGCGCAAAGCCTTACCAAGCAATATATGAAAGGCATGTTGACTGGGCCGATCACAATTTTGCAATGGTCTTTTGTGCGCAATGATCAACCTCGCAGCACTACAGCTACGCAAATCGCGCTTGCTATTCGTGATGAGGTTGTTGATTTGGAAAAAGCTGGTATCAGAATTATTCAGATCGACGAAGCCGCTCTGCGTGAGGGTTTACCAATTCGTAAAGCACAGTGGGCGCAATATTTAAAATGGGCGGTAGATGCTTTCCGCGTTACAGCCTCAGGTGTTGAGGATCGCACTCAGATTCATACTCACATGTGCTATTCTGAGTTCAACGATATCATTCATGCCATTGCTGATATGGATGCGGACGTAATTTCGATTGAAACTTCACGCTCTAACATGGAGCTCTTGAACGCTTTCATTAACTTTAAATACCCTAATGAAATCGGGCCCGGCGTCTATGATATTCATAGCCCACGCGTTCCTAAAACTGAAGAAATGATTAGCCTATTGCAAAAAGCTATTTCTGTTTTAAAGCCAGAACAAATTTGGGTTAACCCTGATTGCGGCCTTAAAACACGCGCTTGGCCAGAAACTAAGCAAGCTTTGAAACAAATGGTTGATGCTACAAAAGTTTTAAGAGC
>SHWK01000018.1 GCA_009693885.1 Rickettsiales bacterium | reverse complement strand
GAAGTAGATGAATTATCTGTGGGGCACAATGGAGCTATCATTGTAATTCAATGGCTAGGGTTATTTTATTGTAAGTGGCTTTTTAGGATTATCTTAAATTGGCGCTATAAATACAACTCACGAATAATTTTGTTACGCAAATAATTTTTGTTTTTCATTCCAACATATTTTGTGATCACTTTGCCATCCTTTCCGATTAGAACTGTGTAAGGAATACGACCCTCATAATTGATTTGCTTTTGTAGCAAAAACTCTTTGAATCCCTCTTTAAAAGCTAAAAAACGCGGCTGAAAATAGATATCACCCTTTTGGTTTAAATCTGCTTGCAAAACCGCTGCGGTTAAGTCTCTATCTATTGCCAAAGCCATAACATGAAGTTCGGTTTCTTGAAATTCTTTGGCAATTTCGTTAAAAATTACAAAATTTTTCTTACAACTTTCGCACCAAGTTGTATAAAGATAGAATAAAATCGGCTTGTTATCATATTTTTCGAATTCATTAGCGATTTGCGTGGTTGTCATTGCAAGCGCTTGCTCACTATTGAAAACGATATTTTTTGATGAAGGAATTTTCACATCAAAATGTGAAGCATTTTCTACATAATAGTTCCAAACGACCAAACCAGTAATGATTCCGATAGCGATAACGAAGAAAAGCATTTTACGCTCCTTTTTTTGTTTAGATTGTTTAAATTTATCTATATAGATAATTTTATTATCATCCATTTTCTATGATTATTAAAATTAAAAATTTCAAATTCAGCACCATTCTAGGAATTTATGAATGGGAAGAAACGGTGGAGCGAGCAATAATTTTGAATGCGACAATTGAAACCGATTACGATCGTGCGCGTTTTACTAATAGCATAAAAGATACCATTGATTATCATGAATTGATCACGAAAATCAAGAGCCTATTATCTAGCAAAAAATTTAAATTGATTGAAGAAATGGTTCAACAAACTTTAGATTTAATTATGGAAGATGAAAGAATAAAAAAATGCGAAGTTGAAATTGACAAAGTTGGAATCGTTGAAAATGTAGATTCTTTTTCAATTACCTTATCGCAAGAAAGAAAGAAATAACATGGACCTTAGAACCGCGCTTACTATCAAGCGCATAAATTTGCACATCAAAGTTAAAAAATACCTAACTATTTTGTGCTATTCTTTGATCGTTGTCGGGATTTTTATTTATATTTTTTATGCCATTAACAAACCTCATCAACAATATAAATTGATTAATGACTTTCAAAAAAATCCTGAAAAATTTCAGATAGAAAAAATTATGATTAATCCGCGAATTAAATTTCAATATACGCCAGATGAAGTTTATGATATTAAAGCAAAAAGAGCGGTACATAAAAACGAAGAAGAGGTCACTTTATTTGATGTTTATGCCATAGGAGTTGCGGGAAATATCACTGCCGGACAGCTCGTAGTAAATGATAATGGCAATCATTTAATATTTTCACAAAACCCAGTCTTAATTTTAAATAAAACTGACCATGACTAATAAATTTGGCACAAAATTTTCTTTTACCTCTTGGGGGGAAAGCCATGGCGATGCAATTGGCTGCGTTGTTGATGGCTGTCCTTCGTTAATTGAATTAAGCGAAAATGATATTCAGCCTTTTTTGGATAAGCGTCGTCCAGGGCAATCAAAATTTACTACACAAAGACAAGAATCTGATCAAATAAAAATTTTATCAGGGGTGTTTGAGGGCGTCACTACTGGCGCGCCGATCTCAATGATAATTATCAACGAAGATCAAAAAAGTGCCGATTATTCTGAGATTAAAGATAAATTTCGCCCCTCACACGCTGATTATACTTATTTTCAAAAATATGGCATTCGTGATTATCGTGGTGGCGGAAGATCTTCTGCTCGTGAAACCGCAATGCGCGTTGCCGCAGGAGCCATTGCTCGCAAAATTATTGCGCTTGATGGAATAGAAATTTTTGGCTATTTAACGCAAATTGGTGAGAAAAAAATTGATCGCGCCAATATTGATTTTAACGAGATTAACAATAACGATTTTTTCTGTCCTGATAAAATTGCTGCTGCAAATTTTGCTGATTATTTGTCAGAAATTCGTAAAAGTGGAGATTCTGTTGGGGCTATAATTGAGCTGGTTGCGCGCAATGTTCCAGTTGGTTTGGGTGAGCCAATCTATGATAAGCTTGATGCAAGAATTGCCGCTGCGATGATGGGAATCAACGCAGTAAAAGGTGTTGAAATTGGCGATGGTTTTGATGCCGCAGCACGCAAAGGCAGCGAACTTGCTGATGAAATGTGGATAGAAAATGATCAAGTAAAATTCTCTGCCAACCACTCTGGTGGCTCTTTGGGAGGGATTTCTTCTGGGCAAGATATTGTGGTGCGTTTTGCAGTAAAACCCACCAGCTCAATATTGATACCGCGTCGCACCTTTGATATAAACGGCAATAACACTGAAATTATCACTAAAGGAAGGCATGATCCCTGTGTTGGAATTCGCGCTGTGCCAGTTGGAGAGGCAATGCTAGCTTGCGTTTTAGCGGATTTTTTATTGATGCGTTAGTGATTGATGAGATAGTAAAATTTTTTTGGCGCTTAACGAGATTTTATCAACAAGCTAAATCTTAAGCGCCTTTCTCATCTTCCAAAAAATTTCGGTATTTTCATAAATCCCAAGAAATTCTTCCGCTCCCACACCATAAGCAAAAACTGGAACCATACTCGCCGAATGTCCTGCACTAGTAAATTTTGGCGTAATTATACCATAATTTTCAGTCTTAAAATTATTGACCCCCGTAAGCGCAAACCCGCCAGTTTCATGATCTGCAGTTACTACTACTAAAGTATTTTTATCCAAATCAGCAAAATCTAAAGCCTTGCCGATAACATGATCAAAATCGATTACTTCTTGCTTGATATATTCAGCATCATTGTTGTGACCAGCCCAATCAATTTGCGATCCCTCAATCATCAAAAAAAATCCTTTTTTGTTTTTTGATAAAACTTTTAATGCCTTTTCTAGCGCTTTTTCTTGATAATTTTTGCGACCATCCTGCATTTTTAATAGATGATCTGCGGCCAATAAAGCAGCGGTTTTGCCACTATAATTATCAGAGAAAAAATCTTTTTCATTGGTATAAACTTTATAATTTTTTTCTTGTAATTTTTGCACCAAATCTATGCCATCAGATCTTTGGTTAAAATATTTTAAACCTCCTCCAATAAAAATATCGATATCACTTCTTAAAAAATCTTCGGCAATTTTTTCATATAAATCGCGATAAGGTTGATGGGCTATAAAAGCAGCTGGAGTGGCGTGAGTAATGGCACAAGTAGTCAATAATCCAACAGACAATTTACGCTTTTTGGCCAACTCTAAAATTGTAACAAGAGATTTTTTATTGAGATCGACAGCAATTGCGCCATTATAGCTTTTATTGCCAGTTGAGAAGGCCGTAGCTCCTGCGGCAGAATCGGTGATATCTTCAGTTGCTGAATGAGTTTTGATTAGGCCAATATTTTTAAAACGAAGAAAATTTGAAGGATCAGAATTGTGTAGCATTCCGTAGGTTATCTGAGACAAGCCCATTCCATCACCAATTAGAAAAATAATATTTTTTGGTTGAGAAATTTTTGCTTGAGCGGGAATAACAAAAATTATTAACAGAAAAATTATTGCGAATTTGCGCATTATTTAACCAATATTTTTAATTAATATTTTATCCACCCGCATTCCATCCATATCAATAATTTCAAAGCTGTAGCCATATTTAATGACCTTGTCGCCCTCTTGAGGCACTTTATTAAGGTGATCTAGCAAAAACCCAGCAATTGTATCAAAACCACCCTCAACGTTAATTTCTTCAATACCAATTAAAATGTGGATTTCATCAATTGGCGTCATTCCATCAACCATCCAAGAATTATCATCTTTCTTGACAATCATCACAAAATCTTTTTCATCATAATTTGCTGGTAATAGACCAACTATCGCTTCAAAAACATCGGAATCAGTAACGATTCCCTCAACTTCGCCATATTCGTCAATCACTACGGCCAAGTGGATTGATGCCGATTTGAACATTTCAAGCAATTTTAAACAATTGGTGTTTTCAGCAACAAAATGAACTTCTTTGAGATGATTTTTAATATCTATTTTATTGAGAAGCATAACGTCGGAGAGCAGATCTTTTGTTTGTGATACGCCAATAATTTTTTGTGTTTCGCTATCGATTACTGGATATTTTGAGTGACCAGCTTCGCGGATTTTTCTTCTGATTTCATCTATTGAATCTGCGGTTTTGATAAGAGTAACTTCAGAAATGTGCGTCATTATTGATTTTGCATCTCGATTATCGAGGCGAAAAATTCTTTGCATCATTTCATGTTCAGATTTTTCGATTACACCGCTTTCTGCGCCCTCGCTAATGATGGCCCTAAGATCAGCTTCGGTTACTTTATCTTCTGTGGTGGAAAAAATTCCAAAAAATTTCATGATGATTTCTGCCGATAAATCAAAAATTCTGACCAGTGGAGAAAAGATATGAGAGATTGACATCATTGGTCTCGCAACTAAAATTGAGATATTTTCTGGATTTCTTAGGGCGATCCGTTTTGGAATTAACTCTCCTATGACTACTGAAAAATAAGTTATGGCAAATACCACGATAGTGATAGCGATACCGTAGCCGTAAGGATCGAGAAAGAGAACTTTATTTAGCAATGCCCCTAGAGAAGTCGCGATAGTGGCGCCACCATAAGCAGCTGTAAGAGTGCCTACAGCGGTGATTCCTACTTGAATTGTTGATAAAAATTTGCCTTGATTTTCAAGCAACTTCAAAACATCGTCAGCGCCTTTATTGCCGCGTCTTGACATTGCTCGCAAAATTGGCTTATTCGAAGAAACAATGGCCATTTCTGATAAAGAAAAGAAGCCATTGAGAATAATCAAGAATAGAATGGTAATTAATGTGGTCATAAATTATTTTATTAACCCTAATTGATTTATAAATTTTGTTCCTATGATTAGGAATCAACTTAGTTTAGGATAAAAAACCTAGGGTAACATTAGCGGCATTTAGCGCAACAGTCAAATTAAGAAAAAATCATGATAGAAAAAAAACTCGTTCTAATTGACGGTTATGGCTTTGTTTTTCGTGCTTACCACTCTTTGCCACCGCTCACCAGATCAGATGGGACGCCAGTTGGAGCAGTTTATGGCTTTACCAATATGTTAATAAAATTATTAGCTACTTTACATGCTAGCCATGTTGCGGTGGTGTTCGATTCTGGGTCAAAAACCTTTCGCAATGATATTTATCCCGCCTACAAGGCCAATCGCCCACCCTGCCCTGAAGATTTAATTCCACAATTTTCTATCGTGCGCGAAGCAGCTGAATCTTTAAATCTCGCAATTTTAGAAAAAGTCGGCGTTGAAGCGGATGATATTATCGCAACTTTAGCTAAAAAATATGCCGAAGAAAATTTTAAAGTTTTAATTATATCATCCGATAAAGATTTGATGCAGCTGGTTTCGCCATATATTAAAATGTATGATGCGATGAAAAATAAAATGATTGGCGCTTTTGAAGTAAAAGAAAAATTTGATGTTTTGCCAGAAAGAGTTTTGGATGTTTTATCTTTGATGGGAGATAGCTCGGATAATATTCCCGGCGTTAAAGGCATTGGTCCCAAAACTGCCGCAGAATTAATTAATCATTTTGGAAATTTAGAAAATATTTTTGAGCATCTCGATGAAATCAAGCAAGAGAAGCGTCGCCAGCTTTTAACTGATGGTGTTGAAAAAGCAAAATTATCTAAAATTCTTCTTACTTTAAAAGAAGATGTTGAAATGGGAATCACTCTGCAAGATTTAGAAGTGCGAGATATTGATGGTGGGAAGCTGGCTTTGTTCTTAGAAAAACAAGGCTTTAGATCTTTGGTTGAAAGAGTAAAAAAAGAATTTTCTGTTGCAGGAAATAGTGTGCCGCAAAGCTCTTCTACAATAAATAATTCAACTGCTGACAATCACACAAATAAAATTGATACACAAAAAAGCTCCTATATAGCTGCTGAAAATTTTGATGATATTAAAAAAATTATAATTGATTCTGCGGAAATTTTTGCACAAATAAAAAAACAAGCTCGTGAAAATGGCGTTGTTACAATTGATTATGAATCTAACAATGATGAAATCACCACGCTTACTCTATCAAGCTCAAAACACGAAGAGGCAATAAAAGAAATTTATTATTGTGAGATAAAAAATGCTGCAACAAATGGCGCGATTGATCTTTTTAATTTTGATACTCAAAAAACTAGCAACGCTATATCTTTGGATAATTTGCAAGAAATCTTAAGCGATAATTCAATCAAGAAAATATTTTTTGATGCCAAGAATTTTATGCGCGCATTTTTCTTTGCTCGGCCGCAGACCTTTGATTTGCAGGCTTTTGAAGATATATCTTTAATTAATCATCTTTTAAATTCTTCAATTAAAAATGATTTTCGTGAATTAATCAGTTTAAATTTAGTAGAAGATATTGAATCACGCGACTTCACCGCAATATTTAATGAACTGGAAAAATCAAAAATTCCGCAACAATTTAGTGATGAAAATAAAAAAGTAGAATTCTACGCATTCAAGAACTACGCACTTTGGCAGCTTTATAAAATTTTATCGCCAAAAATTATTAGCGAAAAATTAACTTCATCTTATCAATCCTGCGAAAAACCTTTATTGCCAATTTTAGCTTCAATAGAAAATAACGGAGTTAAGGTTGATACAAAAAAATTACACGAACTTTCGCAAGAATTTGGCGATAGAATTTTATCTTTAAGTCATCAAATTCATAAAATAGCTGGACAAGAATTTAACATTGCATCACCAAAACAACTTGGAGAAATTTTGTTTGAAAAAATGCAACTTGCTTCTTCAAAAAAATCAAAAAAAACTGGAGTTCTTTCAACAAATTCTGAAGTGCTAGAAGAGCTTGCCGAGCAAGGATTTGAAATCGCTGACAAGGTTTTAGAATTTCGTAAATTATCAAAATTAAAAAATACTTACACCGATGCTTTGCCGAAAGAAATTAATGCAAAAACTGGCAGAATTCACACTCATCTTTCAAGCATTTCAACCATCACAGGAAGACTAAGTTCGAGCAATCCAAACTTACAAAATATTCCAATTAAAAGTGATGAGGGCAAAAAAATTCGTCAAAGTTTTATTGCTGAAAAAAATCACTCATTAATTTCTGTAGATTATTCGCAAATCGAGTTGCGCGTTATTGCTCATATTGCACAAATTGAAAATTTAATTACTGCTTTTAAAGAAGATAAGGATATTCATCGCATTACAGCGGCGCAGGTTTTTGGGTTAAAAGAAGAAGATGTTACGGCGGCAATTCGTTCAAAAGCAAAGGCAATAAATTTTGGTATCATCTATGGAATCAGTGGATTCGGCCTTGCAAGGCAGTTGGGAATTGGCCGCAAAGAAGCGGGAGAATATATAAAATCCTATCTCGCAACTTATCCCGGCATTGATGCCTACATGAAAAAATATATCGAGCTAGCGCGACAAAATGGTTTTGTTGAAACTATCGGCGGCAGAAAATGTTTTATTCGCGGTATCAATGATAAACATCCGGTTATTCGCGCTGAATCTGAACGCTTGGCAATCAACGCCCCAATCCAAGGTAGCGCTGCAGATATTATCAAGAAAGCAATGATCAAACTTGATAAAAAAATGAAGGAAAAAAAGTTGGTGGCAAAAATAATTTTGCAAATTCATGATGAATTATTGATTGAGGCACCAGAAAATGAGGTTGATATTGTATCGCGGTTAATTAAGGAAGAGATGGAGCGCGCGATGGCTCTGGATGTGCCGTTGAAGGTTGATGTTGTGGTTGGTAAAAGTTGGAAATAGCAACTATAAAGTTATTCCCTTAAACCTGAATAACTTCTTGTCCATCAAAAAAAGATAATGGACTATTTAATAAACTCAGTTACAAAGAACCATTTCTAAAATTACATTATTTGCCCATATGTCAGTTACAATAAAAACAAAATATATCGACGGATTACGCACTGAATCTACTCACCTAAAATCTGGCAACACGCTAATCACCGATGCCCCGCTTGATAATAACGGTAAAGGTGAAGCATTTTCTCCGACAGATTTATTGGCGACATCACTGGCAACTTGCATGTTAACAATTATGGGAATGGCCGCAGAAAAGCATGGATTCTATAGTGCACCCCTCCATCAAACCACTTTCCTAAAATTCAGCTAGACTTTTTCCCTTCAAAAAATCTCCTAAAAAACCAACTCTTTTTTTTGTAATTTATCCCCAAAAAAAACCTGCGAAGGCGTTAAATATTTCAGCGCTTGATGAGGTCTCTGATAATTATAAAACTCGATAAAAGAATCAATTTGTTGCTTTAACTCCGCAATATTATCACTCGGATTTATATAAATCTGCTCTTGTTTTAAAGTCCTCCAAAATCTTTCGATAAAAATGTTATCGGCCCAGCGACCAACGCCATCCATACTGATTTTAATATCATTACTTTTTAAAGAATTTATCTAATCATTCGAGGTAAATTGCGAGCCTTGATCAGAATTTATAATCTCTGACTTATATCGTTCCAAGCCTTTGTTTAGAACGCTTAGGCAGAATTCTGTATCCATAGAAAATGACTTAATATCTTTTTCTTGGCTGTTATCGCTTAGATTGGTCGAGTAGCTTAGAGTTGATAGAGTCATTCAACGAAAGCAGATTATCCAAACCGCCAGAAAAGTTCGTTCTTTTTACTCCCGTAAAATCATTTCCCAAATTATCATAACCAACTGTTGCGTGTGCTGGAAATATTTTTTGATTGGCGATGTAAACTTTGGCTTCGCCTTCATTAACCGCAGATTCTTTTTTCTTGCGAGCGCGTTCTTTGTAGATGGTTTCTTGCTCTTTTAGGCGACGATCTTCTTCGATTTTATTTTGTTGTTGGCGCGTGATCCAATCTTGTTGGTTGATGGTGTTTTGATCAACATTTGCCGCATAAGAATTTAATGAGAATAGCAAAAAAATTGTCATTAAAAAATAATTTTTCATCGGTTAATTTTTAATGAAATTTTTAATGTATTCTGATCCGTTTATATTTAGATGATCTTTATCGGCATAAAGCAATTTTTTGTCTTTAATAAAATAACAATTTTGGCTATCGCACAAATATTGAAAAGGATCAAAGTAAGTGACGTTTTGATATTTTTTTACCATATCTTTTATAATTTCTGCATATTCAAATTGTTTTTTAAAGGCAGAGAAGGGAAGACTTGAGCAGTTTTGATCTTTAGTTGGAAAAAATTTTTGTATTGGCGTTAATTTATTTTCAATGCACTCTAAGGGAGTGGTTTTTGCGCCTGCCAATCTTGAATCGGGAATCGATCCCATCACGATTATTTTTTTATCTAAAGAGCTTAAAAAATTTATTGTATCCGCAATTTGTTTTTTAAATAAAATTGGATCCGAGATATCGTTCCATCTTCCTGCGATAAAAACATATTTTATGTGAGATTTGTTCTGCAAAATTTGTTTTATTTGAGCTCGATAATCTTGACATTTTTGATTTGCCAAACCATTTTCATCAGAAATAACTGGTGGACAGAGAAAAAGATAAAAAGACATTGTTGATAAATCGTGTTTTTCTGCCCAATTAGAAACGGCTGACGAGTAGTGTCCGGCATGGCTATCGCCAAAAACCACCACTTCATAGTTTTTTTGATTTTTGCCAATTACACATTCATCAATATTGGGAAATGGTGCGCTGTTTTTTCCAATGCCGCATTTTTTGCCAAATTCGGCATATTGATCTAGGTTTGAAGTGTTAAGCAAATCGCTTTTTGCTAATCGAAAATTAAAGCCATTAGTTTTTTGTGAAATTGTTGAAATTGCCGCAAGAAGCAAAATGCAAATTGTTGCCGCAAGAAACGGATGCTGAAATTTAATTTTTCCATCATATTTGCGGTTTAAAAAAGAGGCGTATTTTTTTCTAAAAGGCAGTTCAACAAATTTCCATGAAGCTATAGAAATTGCGATCAAAACTGTAATTAAAATAAAATTTTCAAGCAAACTTAAATCTGAATTTGCTTGATGTTTTTTATATAGAGCCAGCAACGGCAAATGCCACAAATAAAGTGAATAAGAGATTTGTCCAGTAAAAACAAAAAATCTGCCAGAAAGTAATTTGGCTGCAAAAGTGTTAGTGTTTTTTCCGGTTAAAATTATTAGCGCCGCGCCAAGGCAGGGGATCATCGCCAAAAATCCTGGAAAGTAAGAATAATTTAGCGCAAATGCTGAAAATAAAATCAGTGCTAAACCAAATAAAGAAAGTGATTTATTGGTTTTGTCGGAAGAAATTTTTATTTTATCAAAGGCAAGTAAGCAGCCAATTCCTAGCTCCCAAAATCTTGAAAGCAAAGAATAAAAGGCAATTTTTTGATTGGCAAAAACAAGTATTTGGCTTGCAATAAGAGAAATTAGTGACAAAACAATTATGCCGTAAAATGATGCATTTTTCTTGTTTTTAAAGCGCAATAAAAAAATTATAATTGCGGGCATCAACAAATAAAACTGCTCTTCAACCGCTAAAGACCAAGTGTGAATAAGTGGTTCAAATCCTTCATTGGCATCAAAATAATTGACGGTTCTTTGAAAAAAGAAATTTGATATTTGCAAAGAAGAATAATGCATACTTCTTGAAAACCAGATCATATCTTTGGTGTTCAATATTAAGGCTGCAAAAATAAAACTTACCGTAAGCATCAAAAATAAAGCAGGAAAAATTCGCAATATTCTTCTGGCATAAAAATTTACAAAACTAAAATGGCTTGATTCATGTTCTTGCAAAATAATTTTTGTGATCAAAAATCCTGAAATTACAAAAAAAATATCAACACCGATATAGCCACTTGGGAGTAGGTTGCAAAAGTGAAAAATTATCACCGGAATAATTGCAATTGCTCTAAGGCCATCTATATCGGGGCGATATTTTATTGCTGATTTTAAGTTTTGTTTTATCATGAGATTTAATTGTTTTTTGTTTGTAATTCTCCGGTTACTCTTGGTTTGAGAAGATGGATTATCAATTTTATTTTTTTCATATTAACTAATTATCTCATTTAAAGTGATGATACCAATTTCCATGCGATTCTCTATTAACTGTCTCTTGAGATTCGAATCCAGCTTGGATTAACGATCTTGCCTGAATTGGATAATCTATAGTGCACCCCTCCATCAAACCACTTTCCTAAAATTCAGCTTTTTAAGAAATCGCGCTCGATGGTTAATTGGCCGATCTTGGAATAAAGTTTGTCAATTTCTTTTTCTGCTGATTTTTTGTTTTTATCAACAGATCTCGAATCGTTAAAAACCTTGCCGCTATTGGATTTAAAGTGATTTACCCAATTGTTTAATGTTGCTTTTGAAATGTTGAATTCAGAGCAAATTTCTGCCATCGTTACTTTTTCTGATAGATATTTTAAGACTACTTTTAGCTTGAAATCCGAACTGTATTTTTTTATGTGTTTTGATAAGTTTGACATGCTTTTTACCTCGTTATTTTTTATTAATTATTAATAATTTTTATGAGGAAAAAGTCTAACTAAATTGTATTTTTTTGGTCTGAATTTTGGGGTGCACTATAACCTAAATCTTTTGGCAAGGTACCCCAAATCTAACACACTTTCTCCCTTCCTAAATTGATCAAAAAAGCACATTGCAAAGATAGGAGGCTCGTTATCACAATATTTGACATGTTTTCGACGGTGCTACCTTTGCCGCACAATCAACAGCAGCTGCTCCACTTGGAGCTGATCTTGGAGTATCCGTTAAACTTTCCAAAGTCAAACGCTTAGCCATAGAAAAAATTTCTCCATTCTCAGCAACCTCTGAAACTGCCCGCAACTTATCCTTTAAATGATTTAAAAATGCTTCGTTGTCATCTGGTCTATCCCTTTTGTATCCTTTA
>SHWK01000017.1 GCA_009693885.1 Rickettsiales bacterium | reverse complement strand
GTGGATTACGATAAATATCCGCATCAGTTCCACTAATAGAAGACGCATTACCAGCATTATGAATATTGAGGGAGCCCGTTTGTGATGTGCAACGATATTGTGATTTGATTACTGGTTTGCAATGAAGGTGAGTACAATAAGATTCGCTTGTCATATCCAATCCAGCGTTAACATATGTCTTATAATCACCTATATATAAAGGTCCTTGTCTTGTAACATTTAGAACATCATCTGCGCCGCAAGATGTAGATGAAGGTGTGCAAGTATGAATTACGCAAATTGGGTTCACTGAACGCTGCTTTACATATGGAAGCTGAGATCTAGTAAAATTATAACATTTTAAGCCATCTCCTTCACAATATTTTTTTGTAGCATCATCAAATTTTTGCTTGTTGAGCTCATCTGGAGTAAGCAAATTACATGGCAGAAGATTGCAATTTACACCCGCACTAGGAACAACTTGATCAGCAACTTGGTGACATTTTCTTTGAGAACAATTTGTTCCAGGATTAGCAACTACACCAGCCTCTACATTATCACAAAACCTGATACATTCACGATTATGAATCGCATAATCTTCTGAGCGTACTAAATCTAGATCGGTTGGATTTGGACTGCCATAAGCTGGATCAGAACAAAGATCGACACAGTTTTTCCCCGGCTTTATTAATACTCCTTGACCAACGACAATATCACTACAAAGCGGCAAATCAATTATATCGGCACAATTAATACGATGTTGTGGCGCTTGCACCGTGTTGCAAAGCGGCAAACCAAAATAACGACAATTTACTCCAGCAATAGGGGTAACGGAGTTTTCAAGAGTACTGCAACTAGGCAGAGATTGAGCGTGAGGCTTATGAGAAAAAATAATAACTGTGCCGATAGCAACGATAGAAAGGCAAGCGGAAGCTTTAAGGATTGCAGTTCCACAAATTTTTTGCCAAAATTTTTGGAATAGTTCCTTAGCAAAGCCAAGCAGCAGTAGGATCTTTTCAAATCTTGTTAATTTCATCAAATGCTGTACAGAAATAATCGCCGCGCTCTTCAAAATTTTTCCATTGATCGAATGATGCGCAAGATGGAGAAAGTAGAATATTTCTTTCTTTTAAGCTAGATTTTTTTGCATCTAAAAAAGCATGGTTAAAGGCGCTTTTCAAATCGATACATTTTTCAAACTCAACATTATTTTTTTGTAAAACTTCTGCAAATTGGTCAGAAGCCTCGCCAATGATATAGGCCTTGGTAATTTTATGAAAATAAGGCTGCAAACTTGAAATTCCACCATCCTTAGGCTTGCCACCTAAAATCCAAAAAATATTTTCATAAGATTTTAGTGCATTTTCAGTAGATTCAGCGTTAGTAGCCTTGCTATCATTGATAAAATTAATGCCATCAATATTTCCTAAAAGCTGCATCCGATGACGCAAACCCTTAAATTTTTTAATTGCTGCGATAATTTTTTGCTCTAATTCTTTTGGGTCCAAAACCTTATAAAAAGCGCAATAAACACTTGCAAAAGCCATAGCAACATTCTGCATATTATGCTCACCTTTCAAAATAATGCCATCTAGAGATATATCGGACGAGGCTCCAGCAATTTTATTATGTAAATATCCATTAATTACCGCAACTCCATCATCACAAACTTTTTGTGTTGAAACCGCAACTAGTGCGGCTCTAAAACTTGTATCATTTTTTAATTCTGTAAAAATATTTTTAGAATGCTCATTATCAACACCAATAATTGCATAATCTCCCTCACCCTGATTGAAGAAAATTTTCTTTTTTACCGCAATATAATTTTCAAAAGAACCATGGCGATCAATGTGATCAGGCGTTATATTTGTAAGCACCGCACTTTTAAAATGTGTTTTTTTCATCAAATCTAAATGATAGGAGGAAATTTCAAAAACATAATTTTGAACATTCGATGATTCAAAACAAGGCACACCAATATTGCCGCCGATCTGCGCATCAATTTTTAACTCATTAAGAATAAAGCCTGTAAGTGCTGTGGTTGTAGACTTGCCATTAGTTCCAGTAATTCCTAAAAAAGTTTTAGTAGAATTTAATGAATAAAAAAGCTCAATATCGCACAATAATTTTGCGCCAGATTTTTTAACAATTTCAATAATTTTATGTGGCTTTGGATAATAAAGTGGAATGCCGGGAGCAAAGACAACTACAGTATCAGCAGCACATTCACTAGCTATTTCAGAAGATTTTATAAATTTAATATTTTCTTGAGGATGCTGAGAAATTTCTGCCGCTAGCTTGCTGCGAGAAGATTCAATTGCGGCATCATTATCATCAGTAACGATAACTTTATAATTATTTTTAATTAGATATTTAGCGGTTGAAATGCCTGAAATCCCTAGGCCATAAACGATGTAGTTCATTTTTCTTTTATAAAAATTTAATAAGACTCACCTACCCTTCTAACAAAACCATTGCTTGTGCTAGTGGCTGTTCATCAGTTAGTGATAAATGGATCGAGAGTTTTGTTACAGAGAAAAGCTGGTGTAAAAACTTTTCTTTATCATTCAAAATCTTAATAATTGGCTTACCCAAATGATCGTTGATAATTTCAATATCTTGAAAATCAATACCGCGACCAATGCCCAATCCACAGGCCTTAACAAAAGCTTCTTTAGCGGCAAATCTTTTGGCATAAAAAATTGCTCGTGGCACAAAATTATCATCAAAAGCGATTTTTTCGGCTTTGGCAATTTCAGATGTGGTAAAAATTTTTTGCGCAAATTTTTCTCCAAATCTTCGCATCAGATCCTCAATACGACTAACGCTAACTAGATCGATTCCGATTCCTAAAATCATTGCAAATTTTTGTTGTTGATTATGCAGTAAAGCTTTAAAATATGTTATAACGCTTATTTCATAATTTACACCTTTTTATAGATGATTGCTCAAATATTCTCAGAAAGAACTTTTATCGTAACAATAGGAAATTATGGCTCAGTGGTCACTTTGCATAATGGCAAAAAAATAGAACAAGCGATTTTTTTTGAAGCATTCACTGAAGAAAGCAAAAAAGATTTAGCAAAACTTTTTACCGAATATAAATCAGCCCCAATCTATTTCCTCTTAGATACCGTTGATCAGAGCTATAAGAAGAAAACCTACCCCTTTATCAGAAAAGGTGATTTAATTCATCTAATAAAACGCGATATTGCCAATGATGCTGATAAAGAAAGTCTCAAAAATTACATTATTTTAGGCAATGGCAAATATCCCAAAAATACCCAGATTGCCGATAAAAAATGGGAATGTCTCTTTGTTTCTTCATCTAGCTCCGAGACAACTAACGCATGGCTTGATTTTGCATTAGAAATGCCTAATCGCACATTGGGCATTTATATGTCTCCAATTGAGACCTTTTCTTTATTTAAGCTACTAAAAGCCAATATCAAATCCTCTTCTAAAATTATCAGCAAAAAAAATGATTTATACTGTTTGCTTTTGCAAAATAAAGTCAGCGGCATCAGACAAACTGTGTTTTCAAATGATGGAATTATTTTTACTCGTGTAGTTAATTACAATTTTGAAGAGCCTAATTTTTTAGAAAAATATGAGCAAGATATTCACAGCACATTCGAATATTTAAAAAGACTTTTTCCAAATTTACATATCAGCGAACTCGACATCATCAATATTTTTCCAACAGAAATTTTAACAAAACTTGATACTATTCCTAATATTGATTTTCACTTCGTTAACTACACACCATTCCAAGCGGCTAGCATCTCTGGATACAATAAATTAATTGCAAAAGATAGTAACTTTTGTGATTTACTAATTGCAAAAATCTTCGCCAGTAACAAAAAAAAGCTATTAAAATTTATTACACCAAAAATTACCATATTAGAGAATTTATTTTTAATAATTCGCTCTTCATATTATCTAAACTTGTTATTGCTAATGATTATTGGCGTAATTTGTCTTTTTGCCATTAACGATCAAAACGATATTGAAGAATCAAGATTAATCGTTGAAATTCAACGCCAAAACGTCTCGCAATCTCTTGTTAAAATCAAAAATGCCGCACTTGATGGCGAAGTTTTCACCGAAGCCAATACTATAATTGATATTGATCGTATTCTCGATATAGGAAAAATGAATGATGTCATCGGATCAATAGGAGTAAGTGTTCCTGAGATTTATAGCAAACTAAAATTCATCAAAGAGTATGGCGTAAAATTAACCAGCTTTTCTTATTCAATATTAAATTTTACTTATAAGTCACCTTCTGCTATCACGAGCTATAAAGTTAGTTTAAGCGGAGAAATCTCAAACCGCAGCGGTGATATTGAAGATCTATTCACTGAATTTGATGGCCTAACCGCTGAATTGAAAAAAACATTTGATAAAAATAAACTCTCTTACTCTGAGCTGCCACGAAATATCGATTTTACAAAAAAATACTATGATTTTCCGATCGATTTTTCGATTACTAAAAATTAACTGATGAAAATACAACATCTTCGTCGCAACATTACTATCAACCTTATAGCCTCATCGGTATTGATTGCAACCGCTATTGGCATTTACTATTATATCACAAACAAACAAGATCTCACCAACAAAGAAATTCAAAAAATTCACGGCGAAATCGGCGAAATCAAAAGCCAAACTGAAGAACTAGAAAGCCAAAGCCTCGATGCCAGAAAATATAAAGATGTGTGGAAAACTATTAGTGAAAATAAAAAAAGCACCCAAGGAATAAAAATGGACGAAGTCAATCCCATGCTTGAATCTCTCGCAGAAAAATACAATATTTTTGCCCCATCAATACAGGTTGTATTACCAGAAAATCTAGATGGCGGAATCTTTCAGCGCAAAACTCTTGGCGTATCATATAGCAGCGGAACCCTATCATTTGAGGCCTTGAGCGATATAAAAGCCATCGCATTCATCAGTGAATTTTTTAATAAATTACCGGGATATACATTTATTTCTACTTTAGAAATGATCAAGCCTCACAAATATACTCCCGAAGATTTGATCAATGTTTCTGTGGGAAAAAGCCCCGGAATATTAAGGGTTAAGATTGTGTTTGGATGGTATGTCTATCGTGAAAAGGTCAAACAAGTTGCACCTTCTCTAGAGTTACCTTAACAAATTAAACCTTGTGAAAGGCTCTGATTTCCTCTATAATCGCAATATATTTTTGTGGCACTTCATATTTCGCTAAAATCCAATCATAAATCAATAAATCATCTTCTACAATAAAATCAGCAAATAATTGTAATTTTTCATCACCAAAAGAAGCAATTTTTTCTTTAGCAAATTCTCCAATCAAAAAATCAGTTTCTTTGCAACCACGGTGGACTGAGCGATATAAAAGCTGTTTTGCCAAAGTGCTTTGCTCGGCCGATTGTATCTCTTTTGATTCTATCATTTTTTAAGTAATTCAATTCTAATTTGAGCAATTAATTCTTGCGCCACTTTTTCATCATATTTTTGTATTTCAAAGCCCCAAACCGGCCTTGGAAAGGCCTTATCATCTTCAAAACGAGCAATAACATGAATATGAAGCTGACGAACAATATTGCCCAGCGTGCCAATATTAATTTTATGCGGAGAAAATCTCTTTTGCAGAAATTTGGTTACGAGATTTAGCTCTTTTAATATTTCTGTTTGCTGCTCAAATGTCAAATCGGTTAACTCAACGGCATCTAGAACTCTCGGCACTAAAATTAACCAAGGAAAATTAGCATTATTCATCAATAATACACGACAAAATTTAAGGTCGGTAACAAAAAAGCTGTCAGAATCAAGCTGCTTATTTAGCGAAAACATATTTTTTAGTTTTAATTTACTTCAATCAAATTCTTGAAGTTGATTGAGTATAGTTTAAAGTTAGGCGATAATATAAGACAGCAGATTTTTCTGCCTCAAATTATCGTGAGATTATCATTTTTTACTAATCTCATTATGCGCAACCAATATATAAATATAACTTGCTTAAATCGCTATCAATTCAAAATATTGTTTTAATCGATAAAGCTGAAATTGACTTTTCTGAAACACCAACCGGTCTTTGTATTTTAACAGGTGAAACCGGTTCAGGAAAATCAATTTTACTTGATGCTTTTGGCTTAGCAATCGGTTTTCGCTCTAACTTAAGGTTAATTGGAAATCATGAAAATAAAGCCTCGGTTAATGCTGAATTCGATATTTCCAACAACAAATTCTGTCGCAATATTTTAGAAGAACATAATTTGCTTGATGCCGAGAACCCTAGCCAATTAAGAATCCGCAGACTTATTCAAGAAAATTCCTCCAGCAAAGTTTATGTCAATGATCAAATAATTGGCGTTAATTTGCTTGCTGAAATTGGTGAAACTCTAGTAGAAATTCATGGTCAACATGATCAACGCGGCCTTTTAAATCCAGCTTTTCATAGCATTATATTAGATGAATTTTCTGATAATTCAGAATTACTCGATAAAATAAAAAAAGTTTACGAAAATCTAAAAAACTGCGATAAAAAAATTAGCGATTTTGCAGAAAAAAAAGCACAAGCATTGCGAGAAAAAGATTATCTCATTTATATCATCAAAGAATTAGAAGATAGCAACATAGAAGCTGGTGAAGAAGATATCTTAGTAACAAAAAAAGATCAGCTAACCGGCAAAGAAAAAATCTTAAATTTTATCAGTGATCTTAAAAAAAACTTACTCGAGTCAAATTCAAATTTATTAACGGCACAAAAAATTTTACTGCGCAGTCAAAATATAATCACAAATTATTTATCGGAAAAACAAGAAAATTTCGATAAATTAAATGAAGAAATCGACCAGCAAAATACCTCACTAGATCGCTCTATCAGCGAGATTGAAGCGATAGAAAAAAATCTAAAATATAGCAACGAAAATCTCAGTGAAATTGAAGAGCGCCTTTTTCATATCAGAAGCTTGGCGCGCAAATTTAGCGTCACAACCAATGAATTACCCCAAATAATTGCCGATGCAAAAGAAAAATTATTCATCCTTGAAAATGAAAGTGAAGCCGCACAAAATCTAGCTAAAGAGCATGAAGAATTATTTTCTCAATATCAAAAAATTGCCGATCAATTAAGTGAAAAAAGAAAGAAATGCGCACTAAAATTAGCAACAAAAGTTGAAGAAGAATTACAATTTTTAAAAATGGAAAATGTAAAATTCCGCGTTGATTTTACAAAACTTGATTCATATAGCGTAAGCGGATTTGATAAAATAAAATTTTGTGCCTCAATCAACAAAAATGAATTTGACGATATAGCAAAAATCGCTTCTGGTGGAGAATTATCTCGTTTTATGTTAGCTTTAAAAGTAGCCTTAATGGAAATAAAATCTGCCCCAACAATGATTTTTGATGAAATTGATACTGGAATTGGTGGAAGCACAGCTGACGCGGTTGGAAAGCGTCTTAAAATTTTATCAAAAAATTTACAAATTCTAGTTGTAACCCATCAAGCGCAAATTGCTGCAAAAGCTGATTTACATTTTCGTATTAATAAAATACAAAATAGTAACAAAATAAAAACCGTGATTAAAAAATTATCTGCTGAAGAAAAAAATCACGAAATTGCTCGCATGATCTCCGGCGAAGAAATCACCGGAGAAGCACTTGCGGCAGCAAAAATTTTACAACAAGGATAAAAACTATGGCAGCAACCGACGATAATCCATTATTACGAAATTTTCGTAACTTTTCCATTATCACATGCGTTACGCTTTTTGTTTTTGCACTTTGCTTTTATATTACTGGCACCCTAGTAATCGTCAGCGTTAATGGCAACTGGAAAGTAATTCAAGCTTATGCACAATTATCTCTCGATAAACAATTTGTATATTTAGCCAAAACAATGGCTGCCTACTGGCAATTTTATATAACAAATTACAGCAAAATTCACCCCGAAAGTTATAATCACTTTTCATCAAAATTATTAATCAGCACTTTTGTACCTTATACAATATTATTTGTTATAGGCTTTATTTTCCGTGCGCCAATAATGGATTGGCGACCATTTAAAAAACCAGAATCAGTGTTTGGTGAATCAAAATGGGCCGTTTCTCGTGATATAAAAAAAATGGGATTGCGCAGCAAGCACGGGGTTTTACTAGGCAAATATCAAGGCAATTTTCTTATTGCTGATGGTTATCAACATATTCTACTATTCGCTCCAACTGGTTCTGGTAAAGGTGTGGGCTTCGTAATTCCTAATTTATTATTTTGGCAGGACTCAGTAATCATTCATGATATTAAGCTTGAAAACTATGAATTAACCTCAGGCTGGCGCAAAAAACGCTTCAAACAAAAAGTATTTTTATGGAACCCCGCAGATCCTGATGGAATCTCTCATTGCTACAACCCCATGGATTGGATTAGTAAAAAACCAGGTCAAATGGTGGATGATGTACAAAAAATTTGTAGTTTCCTACTACCAGAACAAGAATTTTGGCAAAATGAAGCGCGCGCTCTCCTTACAGGCATCATGCTTTATCTTGTTGCCGATGAATCAAAGCCGGCAACTCTTGGTGAAGTTGTTCGCACATTGCGCAGTGATGATGTGGTCTACAACCTAGCGGTCGTACTCGATACTATGGGTAAAAAAATCCACCCTGTTTCTTATATGAACATTGCCTCGTATCTGCAAAAACCAGATAAAGAGCGTGGCTCGGTAACCTCTACAGCCAACTCATCTCTTGAGCTTTGGTCCAACCCGTTAATTGATACCACAACTGCCACTTCCGATTTCAACTTACACAAATTTAAAACTGAACCACACACCGCTTATATTGGTCTAACGCCAGATAACATCGAACGCCTCAAGCCTTTGATGAATATGTTTTATCAACAGGCGGCGGCATTTTTCACTGCAAAAATTCCACAAAAGCATGAAAAATTTGGCGTGTTGATGATGATGGATGAATTTCCAACACTAGGAAAGATGGCTCAATTCTTGGCCGGCATCGCCTATTTTCGCGGTTATCGCGTGCGTCTTTTTCTGATCATTCAAGATACTGAGCAGCTTAAAGGTATCTACGAAGAAAGTGGCATGAACTCTTTCCTCTCTAACTCTACTTACCGAATAACCTTCTCGGCGAACAACATGGAAACTGCCAATTTAATTTCGCAACTACTCGGCAATAAAACTGCCGAACAAATTTCTTATAACAAGCCAAAATATCTCGATTTAAACCCTGGAGCACGATCGCTGCACGTCTCAGGAACTCAACGCGCCCTACTCTTGCCACAAGAAGTAATCCAACTTGATCGCGAAGATGAAATTATATTGGTTGAGTCTCAACCACCAATTCGCTGCAAAAAAATCTTCTACTTTAAAGAAAAACTTTTCACCTCACGATTACTCGAAAAAATTGAAATCCCTCACCAAGTGCCATATATGCCAGATCACACTGCTGGCAAAAAAGGTGGTGACGCCGATAAAGCAAAAGATGCCACACCTCCACAAGAAGACAAAGTTAGCGGCTCTTCTGAAGGGCCTATCCCAGCTGCCGCTGAAAATAACAATACCGCCACCGAAGGCCAAGTGCTCGGCGTAATTGAAGGAAAAACTGAAGAGGATGCCGCCTAAACATGACAAATAAAATCATCAAAGCCGCAGTAATAGGCGATCCAATCAGTCACTCACTCTCGCCAAAACTACATAATTATTGGCTGCAAAAATATAAAATTAATGGCAGTTATGAGGCGATTTTAGTTAAAACAGATAGCCTTGAAAATGCAGTAAAATCAATGATTAATGCCGGATATGCTGGTTTTAATGTTACACTTCCACACAAAGAAAAAATCTTCCGAATTATTCAATCACAATCTTCTAACTTAATTACCGCCCCACTAAGCAATGCATCCAGAATAGCAAAGACTGTAAACACAGTTATAATAAAAAAAAATGGCGCACTTTTTGGAACAAGCTCTGATTGCGATGGCTTCCTAAATAATCTTAAATATACTCATCCTAATTCTAACTTCGCAGGCAAAAATGCTTTTTTAATTGGAGCTGGCGGAGCAGCACGCGCAATCATCTACAGCTTAATAGAAGATGTAAAAGTTAAAAATATTTTTATCACCAATCGTAGTAAAGATAAATTTGAGGCCATCAATTCAGAACTTCATCAAAGAAAAGATTACTTCAAATTATTCGATACAAAGCTAGAATTCCTAGATCCCCAAACCTTTGAGAAAAATATCTCTCACTGCGATTTACTTATAAACTCGACCTCACTTGGCATGGTTAATCAGCCAACACTAAAACTCGATTTAACAAATCTACAGAAATCTGCAATCGTCTATGATATTATCTATAAACCACTATTAACCGAACTATTAAAAAACGCCGAAAAACGCGGCAATAAAATAGTCACAGGATTGGGAATGTTGGCATTTCAAGGTGCGGTTGGTTTTCAAGAATGGTTCGGCCATAAGCCAGAAATCGACGATGAATTACTCGAATTTTTAAAACAACAATCGCAAAACTAAAATGTTCAAAATAATAAAATCAACCTTCCACCTTACAAAATCAATCATTGTCGGCCTTATTTTAGCCTGCATCATTACTTTTATGGTTAATAATCGTGAAAAAATCACGATCCATCTTTTTCCACTACCATTCACAATTGAAACAAGATTATTTATTTTAATGATCGCCTGCTTCTTACTGGGGCTTGTCTGTGGAATCCTCCTACTTTCACGAAATATCATCAATAACGCCGTTTCAAATTGGAAAAAGCACCGCAAAATAAAGAGTGAAAAGTCTGTTGATTTACAAAGTTAAACACCTAGAATATTAAATCATCACTGTCACAAAGCTGATCTCTCCTTATAAATAAATCATTAAATCAAGTTGAAATCGCTTTGAAAACCGATGATCGTGCGTATTACTATTAACAATAAAATTTTTACCGATGGCTAGCAATTTGAGCGTTATGGGAAACAAAGAAATTCTTTTAGTGGCAGAAAACATCGCCCATGAAAAAGGTATCTCTCCACAAGAAATCATCCACGCAATGGAAGAAGGCATCAAAGCTGCCGCCAAAAAAAAATACGGCCATAATTTATCAATCGAATGTGTAATTGATAAAAAATCTGGTCAAATTAAGTTATTCAACGCATTAAAAGTTGTTGAAAATGACGCTGAAGATTTCGATCCAAAACTTCACATCACCTTAGCTCACGCTAAACAAAAAACCGTAACAATCAAAATTGGCGATGAAGTCAAACAAGAACTTCCCCC
The DNA here is from genome assembly GCA_009693885.1 of Rickettsiales bacterium. Taxonomy (GTDB): domain Bacteria; phylum Pseudomonadota; class Alphaproteobacteria; order Rickettsiales; family UBA1997; genus CAMCFD01. The sequence goes on along the minus strand of SHWK01000017.1, from coordinate 882 downwards.
AATTGATTTGAACCGCGTCGTTGCTCAAGTTGCGCGCAACGAGATCATCAAAAAAGTTAAAGAAGCTGAAAAAAATAAAGAATATAACGAATTCAAAGATCGCATCGGCGATATCGTCAGCGCTTCAGTTAAAAAAGTCGGCCTCAAAAATATCGTTATGGAAGTTGAAGGCTATGAAGCTGTAATTCATGAAAGCGGCCTTATTTTAAAAGAAACTCTGCGAGTTGGTGATCGCGTTCGTGTATATATTGAAGATGTTAAAAAAGAGCCATTCGGCGCACAAATTTTCTTATCACGCACCCATCCGCAATTCTTGGTGAAATTGTTCGAGCAAGAAGTGCCGGAACTTTATGAAGGAAATATTGAAGTGAAAGCCGTCGTTCGCGATGCTGGTTCACGCGCTAAAATTGCGATTTATTCTCGCCGCGATGATATCGATATTATCGGTTCATTCATTGGGATCAGAGGCAGCCGCGTTCAAGCCGTTAGCGCAGAATTGCGTGGTGAAAAAATCGATATCATTAAATGGTCACCAAATATTGCTGAGTTTATCATTAGCGGTCTTACTCCGGCAAAGATTAACAAGGTAATTGTTGATGAAGAAAATAACTTAATCGAAGTTGTTGTCGCAGAAAACCAACTCAGCCTTGCAATTGGCCGTGGTGGACAAAATGTAAAACTTGCTTCAAAATTAGTCGGCTATAAAATCGATGTAATCACTGAAGAAGAAGAATCAACTCGCCGCACAACTGAGTTCAACCAAGCTTCTAAATTGTTTGTTGAAGCGCTTGATGTTGAAGATATGATCGCGAATCTTCTTGCTTCTGAGGGCTTCTTAAGTGTTGAAGATCTTGCTTCGGCAGAAATTTCTGAAATCGGATC
>SHWK01000016.1 GCA_009693885.1 Rickettsiales bacterium | reverse complement strand
TTTGTTGCCATTGGCATAATCTCACAAAATTTTTCCACGCTATCTTGTTGTGGAGTAGAAAAATAATTGACCTTACCAAGCTCTGCCTGATCTAGTGTTGAGATGTCAGATCCCTTTTCAACTTGCTGCAAAAAACTCACGATCATCTTACAGCCCTCTTTATATAAAGTTCCGACATTAAAAATAAGTGAGCGTTCCAGCAAAATCTTCTGCCGCGAAAGGCTGATAACTCTGCCGCAATCAATTCGCGAATCATCAATATAATGCAGTGTGCATCCGACCTCTTTCTCTCCCCTTAGAATAGCCCAAAAGCTAGGCATGATGCCGCGATATTTTGGTAGAATCCCTGAATGTAAATTTACGATTCCGCGTTGGGGGATTTTGATTATTTGTTCGTGAAAGATTTGTTTGAAGCGAATTGAGATAATTAAATCAGGGTTGAAGTTTTTTATATCAGCAACGGCATCGCTGGCGTTTATATCGTGATAAGTGGTGATTTTATTATTAAAAAAATGTGCGATTTGGTTAAAAGTTTTGAATTTTGAATTGTGGTTATATTGTTTTCTGGAGAACAATTTGCGCAAAGTGCCCAGACAATATTTGTGTTGGATAAGGCCATCAAGCTTTGCAAATAGATCATTCATTGCATCTTGCTCATGTTTTTTTAACTGCAAAATTTCATCTGGTAGATTGGTGGTTTTTGCTGGCGCTTCGGAAAGAATAATCTTTACTTGATGATTTTTAAGTGCAGGAAAAATTAGGTTTAAGGCTAGGGCAGCATGTATATCGCGGTTTAAGCAAAGAATTATTTTCATATTAGCTTACAAATTGCTCACGAATAATTCTTTCTTCCAGTGAGTGATTAGGATCAAATAACAGAGTAAATTTTAACGATGAATCTTCTCTCACTGTCACTTTTTTCACATTTCTAACCTCAGTATAATCAGCTGTGGCGCTAACTGGGCGCATTTTGTAATCTACAATATTAAATTCAACTACGCTATCAGATGGCAAAATTGCGCCGTGCCAATTGCGTGGGCGAAAGGGGCTGATTGGGGTGAGGGCGAGCATTTTGGCTCCAAATGGAATGATTGGTCCGCGCAGTGAAAGGTTGTAGGCAGTGCTTCCTGCGGGCGTTGCGACTAAAATTCCATCGGTGGAGAGATGATTTAGTCTTTCATGGCCATTGACGCGAACATTGATTTTAGCGGCTTGACTGAGTTGTCTTAATAAAGAAACTTCATTTATTGCGATGTGACTATGTTTTCTATCATCCTCTGTAACCGCGTCCATTCTAAGTGGATTAAGGATTGAGGCTTGAGAATTTTTGATAGTGGTGAGTAGATTTTCTTCGTTATAAACATTCATCAAAAAGCCAATGGTGCCACAATTTATTCCGTAAAATGGTAGCGGATTTTTTTCAAATTGATGAAGTAAATGAAGTATTGTGCCGTCGCCGCCTAGAGCCACAATAAGATCTATGCCATCGGTTTTGTTGGGATTTTTTTCTAAATCGAGAAAATTATATTTTTTTATAAGGAGATTTTTTTTCTCCGCAGCGTTTTTATTGTTAGAAGCAGCGATGATGGCGATTTTTTGATCGGTCATGTTGTTGCAATTAATTGTTTTTAATCGGTGATGCGCTCATGCTCTGGCTCTCCATCGTTATTATGATGTTTTGCTGGAGCTGTAACCGCTGAAGCGGCAGGCGCTTGCTTGACTTGTATAGCGTTGCGATATTTGGCAACAGATTCGTTATGCTCGCGCAGAGTGACTGAGAAATAGTGCCCGCCATTGGTGCCAGTTGCAACAAAATAAATATAATTAGTTTGTGGTGGGTTAAGCACGGCTTTGATCGAGGCTAATCCTGGATTGCAGATTGGTGCAGGCGGCAGGCCATAAATCGAATAAGTGTTAAATGGAGAATTATTGCGAATATCGCTCATTCTAATTGGTCTTTCCAATCTTTTATCACCAAAGGAGAAGGAATAAATAATTGTTGGATCGGATTGTAGTTTTATCCCCTTGCGCAAGCGGTTGATGAAAACGGAGGCGACTTTTGGTCTTTCGTCAGCGAAGCCAGTTTCTTTTTCAACGATTGAGGCAAGGATAATTGCTTGTTCTTTGGTTTTGATCGGAATTGTTAAATCGCGTTTTTCCCAGAGCTGATCAATGTTTTTGCTCATTGAAATTTGCATTCTTTTTAGCATTGCCGATTTGCTATCATTGAAAGAATAAAAATATGTTTCGGGTAAAATACTGCCTTCAACTATGCTTTTTGGGGCCTCGCCAATTAAGCCGGGAGAATTGTTAAGAATGACCAAGGCGCTTTTGCTGGAAAGGCCTTCAGCAACGGTGAATTTGCGGAAGAAAATGTAGCCACGAATGGTTTTGTGTAGAATTTTATAGTAAGAAATATTTTTTTCAAAGAAATATTCACCATAGCGCACTTTAAAATGACGGCCTTTGACAAGACGCGATAAATAAAGAAAAGTTGTTGGGCTTTTGATAATTTTTTCTGCGTAAAGCTTATCTACAACTTGGCGAAAAGTCATGCCTTTTTCGATAACGAAGCGCCTATCTTCAAGGTGATAACTATTTGGTGAATTAAAATAAACAATGATGCCTAAAATTAAAATGAGATAGCACAAAACCGCCGCCGAAAAATATAAACAAATTTTGCGAAGTGATTTTGGTGACATTGAATTTAATTAAATTCTTTTTAAAATAACGCAGGCGTTGGTTCCGCCGAATCCGAATGAGTTTGACATTACAATATCAATTTTGCGGTTTTTGGCAACTTTTGCAACTAAATCTATATCGCAACTATCAGATGGATTATCAAGATTTAGTGTTGGTGGAGCAACACTATCTCTGATTGCAAGGGCGCTAAAAATAGCTTCAACAGAGCCAGCGGCACCAAGCAAGTGGCCAGTTGACGATTTGGTTGAAGACATTGAAAGTTTATAAGCATGATCACCAAAAACTTTTTTAACTGCACCGACTTCAATTTCATCACCAAGTGGAGTTGATGTACCGTGGGCGTTGATGTAATCGACTTGATCAACATTAATGCCGGCGCGAGCCAAAGCTTGTTGCATAGCGCGAGCTGCACCGCGGCCGCTAGCTTCAGGGGCGGTAACATGATATGCGTCGCCAGAAAGGCCATAACCAATAATTTCGGCATACATTTTAGCGCCGCGTTTTTTGGCGTGCTCGTACTCTTCTAGTACAAGGATTCCTGAGCCTTCACCCATGACGAAACCGTCGCGATCTTTATCCCAAGGGCGTGAGCCTGCTGATGGATTATCGTTAAAGTTGGTTGAAAGTGCGCGCATTGCCGCGAAACCGCCGATTCCTACTTCGCAGATTGCTGATTCAGCGCCACCACAGATCATGACATCAACATCGCCATGTTCGATCATGCGTGCCGAATCACCAATAGCATGGCTGCCGCTGGCGCAAGCAGTAACCGTTGCGTGATTTGGCCCCATATAGCCATGGCGAATTGAAACATGGCCAGAAGCTAGGTTAATCAAGCTTGCGGGGATAAAAAAAGGACTGATTTTGCGAATGCCTTTTTCTTTCATGTGGAGGACGGTTTTTTCGATCATCGGCAAGCCGCCAATGCCTGAGCCGATCATAACGCCAGTGCGGTATTGCGCTTCTTCATCTAGTGGTTTGTAGCCAGAATCTGCGATTGCTTGCTCTGCTGCCGCAATAGCAAAATGGATGAAGCGATCCATTTTACGCTGTTCTTTCATCTCGATATATTGATCAATATTGAATAAATCAGGGTTGATTTGGCCTTCAATTACTAATTTAACTTCGCCAGCAATTTTGCAAGGTGATTCTGTTGGGTCAAAAATTGTGATATTTCCAAGACCAGATTGACCATTAATGAGTTTTTTCCAAGTGGCTTCGATGGTTGATGCTAAAGGTGTAACAGCCCCAATACCAGTGATAACGATTCTTCTTTTTGTCATAATTATAAAGCAATTTTAGATAATGCAGCGCTAGTGTTTGCGCCTTGAACGGTATAAAACATACATCGAAAAAAATATTTTGGAAGTATTTAGTTTTTGGCAAAAAAACTAGGGTCTATGGCGCTTTTTATTGCCGCTTTTGTGACTTCTTGGATTTCTCCAACGCCAAGCTTTCCTAGGGTGAAAGGCCCAAATGAAGTGCGGATTAGGCGATTAACTTTTAGCCCTAATTCTTCCATTACCTTTCTAATCTCACGATTTTTTCCTTCAGTGATTGAAATTGTTAGCCAAGAATTTGAGTCTTTTTCAACATCAACCGTAACTTTGATTGATCCATAGCGCACGCCATCAACGGTGATACCGTTTTCAAGCTTTTTGAGGCGTTCGTGATTGAGATGGCCAAAAACGCGGGCACGATAGGTGCGGATCCATTTGGTTTTTGGCAATTCAATTAAGCGCGCTAAATCACCATTGGTAGTGAATAGGAGGAGGCCTTCAGTGTTGTAATCTAGGCGTCCAACGCTAATTAGGCGCGGTAGGTTTTTTGGTAATAATTCGAAAATTGTTTTGCGATCTTGTGGATCTTTGTTGGTAGTGATTGTGCCTGCTGGTTTATGAAAAAGAAAAAGGCGAATATCGTTGGTTTGTGCAAGTAATTTATTATCAATTTTGATTGCCTGATCAGTGATTAAAGTAGCTGGCGTATCAATTGTGACACCATTAACTTGAACGCGTCCTTCGGCGATGAGGGCTTCAGCCTCACGGCGTGAGCAATGGCCTGCATGGGCGATTATTTTGGCGATTCTGGTGCCTTTTTTTGTGTTTTCTGTCATGAGAAGTATATATTAAATTTTATTTACCGCTCTCGCGGGCGTGCTTTCGCTAAAGCTTACACAAGCGTTGGCTCGCGCATTTCTTCAGGTAATTCGTTTTTACATTTTCGATATTTTTAAGTGCCTATAAATTGTGCTTAACTTTGTAATTCATCGCTGCGTCCACAAAACTAGCGAAGATTTTTTGATCGGCTTGCGAAACATCAAATTCTGGATGCCATTGTACGCCGATGCAAAAATTGCGACTTGGATCTTCAATCGCTTCGATCATGCCATCACTGGCGTAAGCGCTGATTTTTATGCCCTTGCCCGCAGTTTTTATTCCTTGGTGATGTGAAGAATTTGTTGGGATCGTTTTGGCACCAACAATTTTGTGCAATAAAGTACCTTCTTCAATTTCAACATCGTGATAGGCCTTGGCGCTATCTTCCATCCCTGGAACTTTGCTTTGTTCGTGAATGATAAAGTTTTTTTCATCAGGAATATGCTGAATAATATCGCCGCCATGAATGATGTTTAAAAGCTGCATGCCGTTGCAAATTCCTAGAATTGGCATATTGGTTTTGAGTGCTTTTTCAGCTAAAGCAAATTCAAAATTTTCGCGCGTTTCGTTGAGAATAACGGTTGGGTGGATTTCTTTGGCGCCGTATTTTTTGGGATTAATATCAAAAAATCCGCCAACAATCATTAATCCATCGATTAATTCGAGATATTTGTCGATCGCATCATAATCGTATGGAAGTATGATTACTGTGGCTCCATCATTGTTGAGCATATCAATATAATTGCGACGCAAAGCATAATGTGATCTTACCGAATAGCATGTTGGTGAACCTTCACGATAGTCTGGAACCACGCCAATTAAAGGTTTTTGAGCTTTATTCATTTTTTTTAAAAATTATTTAATTATATCTTCTTGCGCTGCAGCTAAAGCGGCAAGCCTTGAAATTACTGAATATACAATAATAACATCTTTTTTATTACTGCCAAGCTCAATTTGATTTTCTTCTAAGTTGCGTAAATCAAAAAAAGCTGCACCGCTGGCATTTAAGCTTTCGAGTTGGTTGCGTTGATCATTGGCGCGGAACAGGTTTCCTACTATTTGGCCGCCGATCATGTAAATCATTGGTTCGGCGATTTTGCCTTCGATTTTATCGATGGTTTTTATTCCTTCTTGAATCATCACCATAGTGTTTTGTGTACTCTCTTTGAGCATATTCATTTTGTTGCGCTCTTTTTTGTTGATATCAAGAATATCGGCGCTTGAAAAAACTGGCATAACAGCCATTCCGTAGGTTCCGTTGTCGGCTTTCATGTAGCAATAGGGATCTTCATTTATGCCATATTCGCGATATTTTTCTTTGAGTTTTGTCATTAATTCATCAACATATTTTGCCAAACATTTAATGCCAGTGCGCTCTTTAAAATTGACATCGTGACAAGAGCGATGCATCGATGAAATCAGCCAAGGATCAATATCAATAATCGCAGCAAATTCTATCGCTAAATCATTGTAGAGCGTGAAATGGTGCGACTTGGTGCGCTGATACCAACCTAGCTTTAAAGATGGCGTGATAGGAATTTTTATATCTTGTAAAAATGATGGAATTCCGCCAGTTAAATCATTGTTGAGAATTATTAGATCTGGTGCGAAACCATCGCCTGTAGTGAGCTGGTCGCCATTTTTTATCAAAGGATTTAGCGTAAGTTTTTTGCCACTATCTAAATTTATCACCATTTTTTCTTTTAGATCTTCCATCAACGAGCCAACAACGGCAAGCCTTCCGGTGCTTTGTATAATTTTTTGTAAAATTGCAACATTTTCTAGGTAGCGCATATTGCGCGTGTGATTTTCTGGGGCAATTAAAATATTTTTTGCTTGCGGAAAATGATCTGTGATACATTTATCAGCAATGATTTTTGCTGCATCTTTTGATATATCACAAAGGTTGTTGAAGCCAGCAGGGAAGCAGTTTGTATCGATCGGTGCAATTTTGAATCCAGAGTGACGCAAATCAACTGAATTATAAAAATTTGCTGGAGTTTGCTGAAATTTTTGTGCAAACCAATCTTCGATCAAAGGTGATTTTGCGGAAATTTTTTGTGCAAGAATATCAATAATTTGCGACATGTTATTTGTTTTTACAGCTTAATGCTGTTACATCATAAATTGGATGTTCGAGGCTAGAAATAGAGGGGCTTGAAGAGATCATCCAGCCAAAAAAAATGCGTGTTGTGATGCCGTCAGCTTTGGTTTCAAATACTTCAAGAAGAATGCGGCTATCGGGTTTTTGATCAAGCGGAGCCTGCCAGCATTTATCAACCTTGACGGAGAGTTTTCCCATTTCAGTTTTATCACCAACACCAACTTCAACAATAGAAGTTTTGGCGGTAGTTTTATTTAAAATTTGTAAAACAGCTTTGTTATAAAAGCGTGAAGAGTCAACTTTATCAAAAGTGAGTTTAGAATTTTGATCTAGTTGAGTGATTTCTGGTGCTTGTGGCGTGGTTTCTTGCGCGCCAAGATATGTTAATGGCGCAAGGCTGCAAACAAGGATCGTTAGTAGTGATAATTTATTTTTTAGCATCTTTTTTATCCTTTTTATCATCGCTGTTAAACATGAATTTTCCGAGTAATTGTTCAAAATTTACTGATGATTGAGTGAAAGCAACTTCTTCGCCAGCTTTGAGAAATTCTTCATCGGCGCCGGGGGTGATTGCGAGGTATTTTTCGCCAAGTAAACCAGAACTAACAATTTTTGCCGAAGAATCTGTTGGCAATTTTACATCATTGCTAACGCTAAATGTTAGTGTGGCGCGGAAGTTTTTAGCATCAAGATCGCTATCACTGACTGTGCCAACTTTTATGCCAGAAATTTTAACATCGCCGCCAGCCTCGATTCCACTAGCATCATCGAACTTTGCAATTAAATTATAGCCATCATTATTTTTAATTTTTGCACTTTTAAATGAGTTGAAAAAGAAAAGCCCTGCACAAAGCAAAACGAAGGTTCCAACGATAATTTCGAAATAATTATTTTGTTTCATATTTAATTAGGTTGCCAAGATTGATAAGGTTTTTTGCTAATAGTTGTAGAATTTTTTGGTGAATGAGCGTTTTTCGTTCCAGTTAAATTTGGTAGATGAATTTTTTGCCAAGAATATTTTTTGGTGTTAATGTTAATTGGCGTCATATCGCATGAATAGTGGATCCATCCATGCCATTCAGCTGGAATTTTTGAAGGCTCAGGCGCGCCTTTATAGGTAATAAATCTTCTGCCGTCTTTTGCTTCAAAATAGCAGTTGCCAAAATCATCGCTGCCAACTTTCGTAGTAAATAATTTTATGCCTAATTGTTGAAGAAACTGCATTTTAAAAAAAATATAAATTATAAATGTATAAATTTTGAATTACCGTGTTAATGTATTTTTTAAATACTACATCCAATAAGTCTAAAATAAAAGTGTTTAGAAAAACTAACAAGTTCATGCTATTTTTGAAAGATTTTTTTGCAGTTTTTTTTGCAGTTTTTTTTGTAGTAACTATTGCTTCGGCAAAAGAGATTAGGCCAATCACCCCTAGGCTGTGGAAGGTGTTGTCCGTTGAAGATATGGATCATTTGCATAAAATATCCGCCGCTTTAGAAAAAGAAAATTACGAAGAAGCTTTAAAATATACGCGCGCGATGAGCAAAAAAGAAACTGCGCCAGATGCTACAAATCCTAATTCTACAAGTATTAAGGCTGAAAAAATTGATTTTACAGAAGCTTTAACAAGCATAATTTTGTGGCAAAAATATAGCAATCAGAATAGTCACAAAGCTATAAGGGCAGAGGCTGCAAGCGAGGTATTATTTAATGATATTTCTCGATTTGTTAATGATAATCCGTTCTATCCCAATATTGCAGATTTGCGTCGAAGTGTTGAGCAAGTAGCGGTCTCAGACCATGTTCCCTTTCGTTTGAGTGAGCAATATTTTAAATCTAATCCTGCTGCAACACTAGAATCAAAGCTTTATTTATTGCATGCAAAGACTGATTTTATCTTGCGTTTCAAGGGCTCAGAAGACCAGCGCCAAAAAATGGCCGATGAAATTCAGAGCTCAATTGTGGATATCTGGGTGAAAGAAAATTTTATTTCAGCAAATGAGCAAGATTTTTTGAACCAATATGCACGACAATTAACCGAATCTGATCATATTAATCGCATTAATCGCTTGCTGTGGGATGGTAAAATTGCTGATGCCAAGCGTATTATAAGTTTTGTTAATGATGATTATAAAAGTTTATTCTCGGCGATTATTGCGATCAAAGAAAATCCAAAATTTATTGATAGCATAGTGCTGTCAGTGCCTAGAAAACTAAGGGCGGATGAGAATTTAGCTTATAGCAGAATTATGTGGTATAAAAGCCAAGATAAACCTGATGAGGCAATTGATTTATTCGTAAAAGTTGGTCCAACGCAATATCCAGAAAAATGGTGGAATCTGCGCCGTCTCTACGCTCGTGAGATGTTAAAAAAGAAAGAATATAAAATTTCGTACGCTTTAGTTTCGCAACATAATTTGCCAAAAAAATATAATGATTTTTGGGAAGCAGAATGGATGTCGGGCTGGATTGCTCTGCGTTTTCTTGATCATCCCAAGGTCGCTTACAATCATTTTGAAACGCTTTATAATAATGTATCGCAGCCAGTTACTTTATCGCGCGGGGCTTATTGGCTTGGCATGGCGGCACAAGCTGATGGCGATAAATTAAAGGCGATTGAATGGTATAAAATTGCTACAAAATATCCAGTATTTTTCTATGGACAATTGGCAATTCACAAGCATCGCTTGCTTGATAGCGTGAACGCTGCAGAAGATATTATTCTACCAAAAGATCCCGATATAACCGTTGGTGATGTTAAAAAAATCTCTGCCTCAATGCCGTCTAGAGTGGCGTATTTATTGGCTTTGATGGGTGACAAGGCTGGTGCTACCAAAGTTTTTGAATATGTAGTTAGTAATGCAACTTCCGATGGTCAAATTGCGGTTGTGATGCGTATTGTCAATGAACTCAATGATAGGCAGATGGATGCTAAAATTTCGCGAGTGGCAGTGCGAAAAAATGTCTTCTTTATTAAGGATAAATTTCAAATTGTAAAAGAAGTTTCTGATGATGAGTATGCGCCATTGGTTCACGCAATTATTAAGCAAGAAAGTGGTTTTGCACCTATGGCCCTAAGCTCTGTTGGTGCAATAGGTTTCATGCAATTAATGCCCGATACAGCAAAGTTAGTCGCTAAAGATTTGAATATAAAATATGATCGCAAAAAATTAGCGACCGATATCAAATATAATGTAATGCTTGGTTCGCACTATATAAAAGGCCTGATTGACGATTTTGACGGCTCAGAAATGTTGGCAATTGCTTCTTACAATGCTGGCCCCAATGCTACAAAGCGTTGGATCCGCGAGTTTTATGATCCGCGCAAAGAAAAAGATATTGATAGAGTTGTTGATTGGATCGAATTAATAAGCTATTCTGAGACGCGTAATTATGTGCAACGCATTATGGAGAACTTAATCGTCTACAAATATTTGATGTCGCGTACCAATTATGATTCAATAAAATAATCATTATGTTTGATAAATTTAAAGAAGAATGTGGAGTATTTGGAATCTATAACAGCCCTGATGCAGCGGCAAACACAGCTTTAGGTCTACATGCTTTGCAACATCGCGGACAAGAAGCGGCGGGTATAATCACAATGTTGGGTGCAGAAGCTTTTGTTCATTTTGCCGATGGCTTAGTTGGTGATAATTTTAACTCGCATGAAGTGGTCAGCAAGCTGCGAGGCTCTAGTGCAATTGGCCATGTGCGCTATTCTACTGCAGGCAAAAAAAATGCCCGAAATTTTCAACCGCTTTATGCCGAATTAAGTTTTGGATTTTTATCTCTAGCCCATAATGGCAATCTTACCAACGCAGCAATATTGCGCAAAGAACTCGTTAATCGTGGTGCGATTTTTCAATCAACAATGGATACTGAGGTGATTTTGCACTTGATTGCGCTTAGCCAAAAAGCTGCTATCACTGATAAAATTATTGATGCGGTTGCTCAAATCGAAGGAGCATTTTCGCTGGTGATTTTATATAAGGATGAACTAGTCGCAATCCGCGATTCTAATGGCGTGAGGCCGCTTTCAATTGCCAAGCTTGGTGATGCGGTTGTGGTGGTTAGTGAAACTTGTGCTTTAGATATTATTGGCGCTGAATTTATCCGTGATGTTGAGCGTGGTGAAATGGTCGTTATCAACAAAGACGGCATCAAATCACTAAAACCATTTGAAAAGCGTTCGCCAAAATTTTGTATTTTTGAATATATTTATTTCGCTCGTCCAGATAGCGTGGTTGAAGGCAAGAGCGTCTATAAAATGCGCAAAAATATCGGCGCTCAACTAGCCCGTGAAACCAAAATTGAAGCTGATGTTATCGTGCCAATCCCTGATTCTGGCGTGCCGTCAGCAATTGGATATGCAAATGAATCGGGCATTCCTTTTGAGCTTGGAATCATTCGCAATCACTATGTCGGGCGCACATTTATTGAGCCAACAGATCGTATTCGCCATTTTGGTGTTAAATTAAAACACAATGCCAATCTTGAAGTTATCAAAGGCAAGCGTGTGATTTTAATTGATGACAGTATCGTGCGAGGCACTACTTCTAAAAAAATTGTGCAAATGATTCGTGATGCGGGGGCCAAAGAGGTTTATATGCTAATCGCTAGTCCGCCAACGGTTTCGCCATGTTTTTATGGTATTGATACTCCAGATAAAAAAGATTTAATTGCGGCAAATAATGATATAAAAGAAATTGCTAAAATGATTGGCGTTGATCATTTGGCGTATATTTCTATAGATGGATTATATAAGGCGATTATAGAAACCAAGCGCGATGAAAAAAATTCGCAATATTGTGATGCTTGTTTTACTAATCAATATCCGATTCGTTTATCGGATAGAGACGGGCAGGCCGTGCCTTTGCTTGATTTTAAGAAATAGATCTCGCTCCGCGATAAATTATCACATCCTTGATCATTTTATTTCGCGCGCAAGCACAGCTACATAAAATGATCAAGGATGTGATAATTTATCTATACTGAATCAACTTCAAGAAGTCGATTCAGTATATATTAAATTTTTTTCGCCACACGGGTGGCGCCCCACTTGCGGGGATCCCGGATATCGAAACCTGATTGAAAAAGATCGGTGGTTTGAATCAGGTTTGGTATATCACGAATAATGCTACAACCAATGAATTATTGTTATGAGCAAATCAAAAACCCTAGAAACAAAAATTGCTAAAATGCCCTTTGAAGCAGCAATGGTAAGGCTTGAGGAGGTTGTTGAAATTATATCTTCAGAAAAAATAAATTTAGATCAGATGATTGATCTTTATGAAGAAGGTGATTTGTTGAAGAAGCACTGCGCAGCAAGGCTTGGTGAGGCTAAGATGAGAGTAGAGATGATTGCTAAGGAGTAATGTTGGTTTTATCGAGTAAAGAAAAGCTTGTCGTTTAAATCACAAACAAGAGGTTAATTAAATCCCCCATTTTTTCTTCAAATAGGTTTCAACTGATAATCTTTCTTCAAATTTTAGTGAGCGATTGAAGATTATTATTTCTCCAATATAGCCATTAAAATAAGACGTTGGCGTTGATTCATTTTGCCCAGCGCCAATACGCAACGGCCTTTGAGTATTGAT
>SHWK01000015.1 GCA_009693885.1 Rickettsiales bacterium | reverse complement strand
AAAAATTTGTTTCACGAAATGCGTTTTGATCTAGAAGGCAAAGAGATCGCCGATTTTATTTTAAATCAACCAGCTTATAAAAATTCGCAAATTTTAATCGCAAAAGATAATTTTGGCTGCGGATCTAGCCGCGAACACGCTCCTTGGGCGTTGAACGATTTTGGTATTAAATGTGTTATCGCCCCATCATTTGCTGATATTTTCTTTAATAACTGCTTTAAAAATGGTATCCTGCCAGTTACTCTAACAAGCGCTGAAGTTGATGAATTATTAGAATTTGCAAAAGATCATGGCAATTCCATCAGCATTGATTTGCCAAAACAAGAAGTTCGCGCCGCCAATAAAATTTATAAATTTACGGTCGATCCTTTTCGTAAAAATTGCTTAATTGAAGGGCTTGATGATATTGGTTTAACGATGAAAAAAAGTGATAAGATTGATGCTTTTGAAAAAGCTAATAAACAGAAGGTTTCTTGGTTATATGTGTAATTCTTAAAAATTAATGAAGCTTAGAAGCTGCTTAAGGCTCTGAGGCGAGTTCTGCGCTTCATCGCAAGCTACGCTTGCTTTAAAATCAGATGAGCGCGGTGTCTGAGCAGCAGAGCCTTAATCAGCTTCTAAGCTTCATTATTTTTTAAGAATTACGCCCCGAAAAATTATAACCAAATTTTTGAAAAATATTCTCAAAACTAGGAAAACTAGTAGCAATCATCGAGCCATCATCAATTTGCACGCCATTCTCTAAGCTTAAGCCCATAATCAAAAACGACATCGCAATTCTATGATCCATCGCCGTAGCAATTTTTACTTGCGATTTTGGCTGGCTGATTCCGCCCTGCACTTCTAAATAATCATCGCCCATTTTAAGTGTAACACCACATTTTTCTAGGTTCTGCGCAATCATTAGCAAGCGATTGCTTTCTTTTACTTTAAGCTCTGCAAGGCCATTCATTTTTGTAGTACCTTTGGCGTGAGCTGCGGCAACAGCAAGAATTGGATATTCGTCAATCATAATCGGGGCGCGGCTTGCGGGCACTTCAATTGCATTTAGCTTGCTTGATTCAACCAAAATATCAGCGACTAGCTCTCCGCCGACCAACCTTTGATTTGTAAGCTTGATAGACCCTCCCATCTCTTGCAAAGTTGTGATAATTCCATCACGCAAAGGATTAACGCCAACATTTTTTATTGTAATGTTAGAGCCCTCAACAATTAGAGCCGCAACGATTAAGAACGCTGCCGAAGAAATATCTCCCGGCACAATAAAATCTTTCGCATCATATTCTTGCATTCCTTGATAAGAAATTTTTGTGCCATTTTCACCGTAATTTTCACTGGTGATTTTTAAGCCCAAATAACGCATCATGATTTCACTGTGATCGCGACATTTTTCTGGCTCAATAATTGTTGTGAGACCACGAATATTAAGGGCTGCGAGCAATATACAACTTTTAACTTGAGCCGAGGCAACCTTCATTTTATATTCGATTGGCATCGCATCTTTGGCACCAATAATTGCAAATGGCATAAGATTATTTTGCCTTGCGACTACTTGCGCACCAATCTCACGGATAGGCTCAAACACTCGTCCCATCGGCCTTTTGCGCAATGAAGAATCACCAGTAAAAAATGAGGTAAAATTATAGGGAGCCACTAAACCAGCCATCAAACGCGATGAGGTACCAGAGTTTCCCATATCAAGAATATCATTTGGCTCTTGCAAGCCAGCCACTCCACAGCCATTAACTTGCCACTCACCATTATCATGCCTAACAATATCAATGCCCATCAATCTTAGAGCCCCAGCGGTTTTAAGCACATCTTCACCTTCAAGCAAACCACTAATTTTGCTTTTGCCATAAGCTAGGGCAGAAAAAATCAAAGCACGATGCGAAATTGATTTATCGCCCGCAACAGCAAATTCGCCCTTTAGCGCAATATTTTGTTTATAAGAATTTAGCGGTTTCATTATTTTATTTGCGTTACAATTATTGAACCTTAATTTATCTACCTTTATAGGACGCCTAATTTAGGGCCACTAGATTTTAACCAAACTCAACAGCTATTGTAAATATAATTATGCATAAACCTGATAAAAAATTGATGTATGATCAATCAAAAAAACGCTGGCAAAATGCTGAAGCATCACTCACTGGTATAATGGCAGGCTTTGATAGAGTAAGCGATATTGATATAAAAGATTCCTGCTTAATTTTAGAAAATCTGATTTCTACTGGACAAATCAATCCAAATCGAGCAATTGATTGCGCCGCAGGAATAGGCAGAGTTTCGCAATATGCACTAACAAAATATTTTAACAAAATTGATATTCTTGAGCGAGATCAAAAATTTATCGAATATTGTCAGAAAAATTTCGCCGAAAATCCTAAAATTGAAAATATTTTTTGTAATTCTTTGGAAGATTTTCAGTTTGATAATTTATATGATACAATCTGGGTACAGTGGTGTTTGCAAGATCTGCAGGAAGATGATGTGATTAGTTTTTTAGTTAGATGTAAGAATAACCTTACAAATAATGGGGTTATTATTGTGAAGGAAAATATTTATATTCATACGATAATTGATGAAGATTATGGTAATGAAATTCGTAGCGATAATTTTTTGCGAGATTTATTTGCAAAATGCGGTTTGGTGGTTTTGCAAGAAACTCGGATTGCTGGTTGGCCGAATGATTTATTGCCGATAGGGGTTTTTGTTTTGCGGTAGCTTTATATTCTAGATCTCGCCCTCGGCTTAAGAGCTTGTTGGGGGAGAGGCTCTGAGGCGAGTTCCATTTTTATTGCAAGCTACGCTTGCTTTAATTCAAATAAAAAGGGTGTCTGAGTAGCGGAGCCTCTCCCCCAAGTCCCAATCCTCATTTTTTTCAACAACCCACTTCCAAAGCAATCATTTCCTCGAAAGAAGGCCTTTTTCTAATCACCATAAATTTATCACCATCAACTAAAACTTCTGGAATTAACGGACGACAGTTATATTCATTAGACATAGACGAGCCATAGGCCCCAGCACTTAAAAACACCAATAACTCTTCCGCTTGTGGATTTATAAATTCACGATTTTTTGCAAGAATATCAGTGCTTTCACAAATTGGCCCCGCTAAATCATAGAGTGTTTTTGCACCATTTTTTTGTGCCACTAGCAATACTTCGTGATAAGATCCATAAAGCCCTGGACGCGCTAAATCATTCATTGCAGCATCAATAATGATAAAGTTTTTTTGTGCAGTTTTTTTAATATAAATTATTTTTGTTACTAATATTCCTGCATTGCCGATCATTGCTCTACCTGGCGCGATGGTTAATTTTACTTTTAATTCTTTAACAATTTTTTTGATTATTGCTGCATATTTTGCAATATCAATTGTGGTTTCATCTTGATAGCTAATACCTATACCACCGCCAAAATCAAGGCTTTGAATATTATGGCCATTTTTTCTTAAATCTAAACAAAGCTGTCTGACCTTGGCAAAAGCCACTTCAAAAGGTTCAAGCGTAGTAATTTGTGAACCAATATGCGTTGAGATGCCATATATTTCAAGGTTTGGCAGCTTTGCTGCTGCGGCATAAATTTCTGCCGCTAATTCTATATCAACACCAAATTTATCGCCTTTTCTGCCAGTTGAAATTTTGTCGTGAGTTTTTGCATCGACATTAGGATTAACTCGTAAAGAAAATTTTGCTTTTTTGCCAAGCTTAGAGGCGACAGCATTTAAAGCATACATTTCTGCTTCTGATTCAACTGAAAATTCTTCAACACCCACATTTAAAGCATATTCCATTTCTTTTTTTGTTTTTCCTACGCCAGCAAAAACAATTTTTTCTGGATTGATTCCCGCTTTAATTGCGCGATAAATTTCACCGGCCGAAACCGCGTCAACACCGCTTCCAAGCCCTGCAAGAATTTTTACAATACTTAAATTGCAATTGGCTTTAATGGCGTAACAAATTTTATAATCAACATCGGCAAAATTATCAGAAAAGTTTTTATAATTTTCGATAATTGTTTTTTGTGAATAAGCGTAGAATGGCGTCCCTACTTGCTTGGCGATATCTGCAATTGCGGCATTTTCAAGAAATATTTCGCTATTTTGACTGCGTTTTTTATAGGAAAGATGTTTCATTTTAATAATTTTCTATTTTTAAATTAGGCTTCGATAGTTGATTTTATTGGCTCTTGCGAAGTTTAATTTTTATTAAATATTAACTTTACTTTTTTTAAACCTTATCTCTTACAAAGTTTAATTTTTACAAACCAATTAATTCTTTAACAATTTTTTCTTCATCAAATTCAAATTTTTTATTACCAATAATTTGATATTTTTCATGACCCTTGCCCGCTAGAATCAATATATCAGAAGCTTGCAACATTTCTAGTGATTTTTTAATAGCATTTTTGCGATCAGCAATTTCGATGGTTTTTGCAGGATCGCATGCAGCGATAATTTCTTGACGAATCGCAGTTGGATCTTCTGTGCGCGGGTTATCATCGGTTACAATCACAAGATCCGCAAGGCGCGAAACGATTTCACCCATGATTGGACGCTTTTTATTATCGCGATCTCCGCCACAACCAAAAAGAACTACTAGCCGCGCAGAAGCTTGATTTGTCTTATTCAACAACCCTCGCGCAAGTTTTAAAACATTCTCTAAAGCATCAGGTGAATGAGCAAAATCAATAAAAATTTGCGCCTTATTTGGCAAAATAACTATGCGCTGCATTCGCCCTGCTGCTGCGTGCAAATCAGAAAATTGTAACAATAATTTTTCTAACTCCACATCATTCAAACCATGCTTAGCCATAACCATACCAAGGGCACACAAGCTATTATAGGCCTGAAATTCTCCAGCAATATTTAATGTGATTTGGTATTTTTTTGACCCACATAAAAACTCAACCAACTGCCCACCATCTTGCTGCGTGATTGTAATAATTTTTAAATCATTAGCCTTAAAACCATATTCTAAAATATGATGTTTTTTAGCCTGACACATTTTTTTTATCTTAGGAAATTCTGCAATATCAGCGTTTAACACTACAGCTGAGGCATTTTCCATCGCTGCTTCGAATAGCAACATTTTGCATAAAAAATATTCTTCCATCGTTTTGTGATAATCAAGATGGTCTTGTGTGAAATTTGTAAAACCACCGACCTCAACCTTCAAACCCGCAATCCGCGCTTGTTCAAGACCTATTGAGCTAACTTCAATTGCCACATCATCAACAGTATTTTGTTTTAAATAAAATAAATTTTTATACAAAGAAACAATATCTGGAGTAGTGAGCTCGAAGCTCTCTAGCTGTGCTTTAATGGCATCATCACACACCACACCCAAAGTGCCAATTGAAGCAGATTTTTTGCCTAAAAAATTTAGAATTTGTCTGATGAATTCAGCGGTAGATGTTTTGCCATTAGTGCCCGTAATCGCGTAAATATTAGCTGGAAGCGGTGTATAAAATATTTTTAAACATTCAACTAATAACAAAAAAGGGTTTTCTGTTTTGATAGAAATTATTGCAGGATCATCATAAAAAACTTTTGCAACAACAACCTTTGCACCCTTTGTTACAGCGCTTTCGATAAAATCAGCACCATTTTTTACTTTGCCATCAAGTGCAAAAAAAATTGCTGATTTTTCTGTAGAAATTTTGCGTGAATCAATAGCAATATCAGAAATTGGAACACCGCGAAGCTGCTCTAAGCCTTGCTTAACAGCAAATTCAACTTTAACTTGCGATAGAAGATTTTGTAAATCCATAGATCATCTCATTAATTTTTTTTGCGGTTGCTTGCGGATTTTCACTTTGAGTAACAGGCCTTCCAACCACTAAATAACTGGCTCCATCTTGCAAAGCCTCAATAACTCCTGCTGTTCTTTTTTGATCATCATCGCTTTTTTCGAGACGAATTCCTGGGGTGACAATTGTAAAATTATTACCTAATTTTTCGCGCAACTTTTTTGCCTCCACTGCTGAAGCGACAACACCATCAAGCCCCGCCTTTAAAGCTGAGGCAGCTTTTTGTAATACTAATTCTTCAACGGAAAGATTCATATTAAAACCCATCTCCGATAAATCATTTTTCACTAAACTAGTTAAAACTGTAACTGCCACAATCTGCGTTTTGTCCTTATTTTCTGCGGCTCGCGCCATCATCTCATAATTTGCACAATGAACAGTGAGAAGATCCACTTCATATTGAGCAAGATTGCGAACCGCTCTGGCAACAGTTTCTGGAATATCATATAATTTTAGATCAGCAAAAATTTTTTTATTTTTTGATTTGAGAAATTTTATCATCTCAAAATAAGAACCACTCATCATCATCTCAAGGCCAATTTTATAAAACCCAACTTCATCGCCTAGATTTTCAACAATTTTTTTAGCCGACGCAAAATCAGGTGTATCAAGGGCTAGAATCAATTTATCTTTAGCTAGAATAGTCATAAATTACATCTTTTGTTCTTTGCCAGAAATTATGCGCTTGATATTTTCTTTGTGTCTCATGGCTATTAAAGCACATAAGAAAATACAAAGAAAAATTTCGCTAATTGGCGCAGAATAATGCAAAGCCGCAAATAATGTGCAAGCAATTGCAGCAAGCGAAGCGACGGCAGAAATACGGAAAATAAGAAAAAATATAATCCACATAATAACACCGATTAATCCAACAACTGGATCAAGCGCTAAAAGCACTGCTAGAGCGGTTGCAACGCCTTTTCCACCTTGAAATTTTAGATAAATTGGATAGATGTGAGCTAGAACCGCAATGATAGAAACTAACACTAAAAATAAATGCAAGTGAGAGCTGTGCTCAAAAAAGAAGCGACCAAAAATCACCATTAGTGCCCCTTTAGCGCCATCTAAAATTAATGTTAGAGCACCAAGTTTTTTGCCAGCAATTCTCACGACATTTGTTGCTCCAATATTGCCAGAACCACTATTTCTGATATCTTTTTTTAAAAAAAACTGTGTTACAACAAGGCCAAAAGGAATGGCGCAGATAAAGTAGGTCACAACTAAAAATAAGCACTGAAGAATGAATATCATACTTTATTATTATCGTTTTTGTTTTTTCTGAAAGCATCAAGAGAGACTACTTTGGCTGATAAATCAACCTCTGGTTTTTTGCTTTTGGTTTCATTTTTATTGGCATGATCAGTAGAATCATTGAGGCCCTCACTATCTAAATCATCATAATTAACACTAAATTTTAAGCCAAAATTCATTGAAGGGTCAGAAAAAGATGTAATGGCACGATAAGGCACGACTAGTTTTTCGTATTTTCCTGAAAAACTTAAAGATATTCTGAATAGGTCTTGCTCAACGACGAGGCTTTTATATTGGTGCTGCATCACGATTGTCATCTCATCAGAATATTTTTCTTTGAGTGATTTTGGCAAAATAATTCCAGGGAAATTTGTTAAAAATGTGAGAACAAAATAATGCTTGCCAAGCAAACCGGTTTTCTCAATTTTTTTGAGAGTATCGTGAATGACTGAGCGCATTGAGCTCTCGATGATTTCGTCGTAACCAATTAGATCTTGCATAGTTATAATTTTGCCTTCTGAATTCTCCATGGAGGACTGCGTACTAGCGCATTTCAAGGAGTTTTTGATAAAAATGCCGGTTTTTCTGTTGACAGGAAAACCGGCAAACCCCGATAAGCTCTACTTATACTAAGCCGCTACTGCAGCTAGAGTAAACTCAGAGTTATCATTAGCAAAGTTATCGTTTGCATTTATTGTTTTTGAACGGATACCTTAAAAGCTTGCGCCTCTAAAGCCAACAGTATCTCAGTTGAGCGAAATCAATCTTTTTATTATGCATGTCGAAGTTAAGTCACCCCCATATGTAAGTAGTGCTGGTGGAGGTGTCGGGTACTGCCCCCGAGTCCATGTCCATCTATTTTAGATTACATTTATCGCCATAGCTTTGGCCTTGCGACCAGAGCCCTATTAATATAATCATTAAAATGAAATTATCAAGTGTTAGCTTGATTGTGAATTACAAGTTGTAGCGCTATCCAGACAAGTAAATTCAACCTTGCGCGCAAAAAGATTAGCTTCTGACGAGCTGACTATAAGTTTCCATTAAGTCTAGCGTAATTGGACTGATTTGTGGATATTTATATTGTTCACCAATAACGCCAACCCGCGTGATTTCAGCGGCGCTGCCGGTTATAAATACATCAACCGCATCGGATAATTCTTCTGGCTTGATATGGCGCTCAACGACCTTTAGGCCTTTGGCGCGCGCTAAATCGATCACCGTTAGGCGCGTGATTCCATTGAGAAAGCAATCAGGCAGAGGCGTGTGGATCTCGCCATTTTTCATTACTAAAAATAAATTTGCCCCTGTTGCCTCAGCCAAGAAGCCACGATAATCAAGCATCAAGGCATCATTGTAACCGTTTTTTTCTGCCTCATGTTTGCTAATCGTGCAGATCATGTAGAGGCCTGCCGCCTTTGCTGCTATTGGTGCCGTCTCTGGCGAAGGGCGCTTATATTTAGCAAATTGTAATTTTAAGCCAGTGCGGCGAGCCTCTTCAGAGTAGTATGCGGGCCAAGTCCAGCAGGCAATTGCCATGTGGATTTTGGTTTGTTGTGCCGAAATCGCCATCTGCTCTGAACCGCGCCACGCAAAGGCCCTGATATATCCATCGGTAATATTTTGCTTAACAACAATTTCTTTTTTTAAACGATCAATTTCTGCCACCGAATAAGGAATTTCAAAACCAAGAATTTTTGCCGAATTATGCAAACGCTCAGCATGTTCGGTTGATTTAAAAATTTTTTTATTATAGACTCTCTCACCTTCAAACACGCATGAGGCATAGTGCAAACCGTGATTTAATACATGAACTTGTGCGCTTTTCCACTCAACAAATTGGCCATTATACCAAATAAAACCATCGCGTTGATCAAAGGGAATTATATCAGACATAAATTTATACTAATTATTTAAATATTCGTGATATTGTAGGGCTTATTTTTTAAATCTAAATGTGAAAAAAGAATAAAATGAAAAATAAATTCATGCTAGAAGCCTTGAAACAGGCCGCAATTGCAGCATCAAATGATGAAGTGCCAGTTGGAGCTGTAGTAGTTTGCGATGGAAAAATCATCGCCCTTGGAAGCAATCAAAACCGCACCAATATTGATCCCACTGCCCATGCAGAAATTATCGCTTTGCGCGCCGCTTCTGTTGCGAAAAACTCGGCCAGATTAGATGATTGCGATTTATATGTTACTCTAGAGCCTTGCGCAATGTGCGCTGCAGCGATTTCTTTGGCACGCATTCGTAGTGTTTTTTATGCTTGTAGCGATGAAAAATTTGGTGCAGTAGAAAATGGTATAAGATTCTTTGCTAGTGGCTCTTGCTTTCATCAGCCCGATGTTTATTCAGGGATTGGTGAAGATGAATCAAAAGAGATGTTGCGGGATTTTTTTAAGAAAAAGCGAAAAAAATAACCGCGGATTAATGCGGTTATTTTTTGCAGTCTCTGAATTTATTTTGCTTTTTCAACATCAGCAGCAACGCGAACTTTGATCATTTTATCTGGGCCGCTGACTTTTCCGCCACTACCTGATCCTTTTTTGATTTGGTCGACTAATTCCATGCCTTGAACCACGCGGCCCCAGATTGTATATTGACCATCAAGAAAACGAGAATCCGCCAAAACAATAAAGAACTGGCTATTGGCACTATCTGGGCTTGAAGCGCGAGCCATTGATACTGCGCCACGAATGTGGGGCTCGTCAGAAAATTCTGCTTTTAGATCAGGAAGATTGCTGCCACCAGAGCCTGTACCTGTAGGATCGCCAGTTTGCGCCATAAATCCATCTATCACGCGATGAAAAACTATTCCATCATAAAAGCCTTTTCTAGCAAGGGTTTTGATACGCTCAACATGCTTTGGTGCGATTTGTGGCAACAACTCAATTACTACGCGGCCAGTTTGTAAATCGATATAAATAAAATTTTCAAGATCACGCGCGCGCCACTTGTTTTGAGCTTCAGCAATATTCATTGTAGCAAAAATTAGAGTTAGAGCAGTAAAAAATCTTAGAAATGATCTCATAAATTACCTCAGTAGTAAAGAATTATTATAGACGCAAATCAAGCTATCCGCCAATCTTAGCGTAAATTGCCTCTCAACCGTTGGCAATACAACATAATTATCGCGAATGATATAACTAACTTGATGCTCTCCACCAAAGGCATCAACCATGTTAATTGTTGGTACTATTAAGTTATCATTAGCAAATTGCATTAGGGTTTCTTTGCCATTATCGTAAACTTTTAATGGTATGATATTATCTGATTTACCAACAAGGCTGTAATCAAAATTAAGTTCTAATTCTTCTGGATTGCGATGTATCGCTAAAATATTCGCCTTATCAGAAGGATCGTCGACTCTTCCTAATGGAAAAGAAGAGACAACTTTTGGCCTTAAAGGCTTTACCGGAATTGGCACGCCCAATTGCGGAGGAATTGGCAAAGGCTGACCAACTTGCGGATAATAGAAACGCACAGTGTAGACTAGCTCTTCATCTGCCTTGCCATCATATTCTCCAGACCTGATATCAAAGTGATAGGTGCGTTTGCTGGTGATGATTGTCATGTTAGTATGTGCCGCAATTTCTAGCGGACGAATGAATAATCTTTTTCCTGCAGGAGTTATGCGCCATGCAAAAGCTTCACCAATTGAGATCATTTCAATTTCTTCGTTATCGGCGAATTCGATGAATGATTGATATCCGTAATAAAATTTTAACTCATAAACTTCATTTGGATTATAAACTAAAGTACGAATTCTAGAATCTGTAGTGGTTGGAACTGGCTGCGCCAAAGAGTTTGAGGCAATAAGAATAACTAAGACAAGGGATAAAAAAATAGTTTTCATGAAATATTTTAGCTGCATTAATTTAATAATTAAATACTTCGTCTGCAATCAAGTATTCATTAACTTGAAAACCTAATGGATTAATTAATCTTTCTTCTAAGTTTAAATCAAGATTGGCAAAATAAAAACCCATCCTGATAACTTCATCCTTCATTTGAGGATCGAAGCCTTCTCGGTTTACTTGTCGCGCTAAACGAATTTGTGCAACATTGGATTCTGGAAATTGTACTGATTTGATACGAACTTCGATTGAAGAATTGGGCCCAAGATCTTTTGCGTTAACACGATTGCGAAAATCTGTGTAAATATTTGGAGTAGAAAATAGGCGAACTTTTTCTGCATCTGTTTTATAGGTTTTTGGATCGTAGGCGCTGGCTGATCTAACGAATTGATTGATAAAATATTTGCGAATCATTTGATCGCCAGTGAAATGATTTGCTGTCATTAATTCGACGATGGTAGGAACGCCAGTTTTTTGCTCAACCTCTATAACATAGGGCTCGAGAGACTTTGACGACATGATATTTTTTACAAACACCACAGCAATCGCCACCGCAAACATTGAAACCAATGTGAATAGCAATAGAATATTGCGCTGCACTACAACCATCTGATAGCGATTGGCATACCAACTTTTTATTTTTGGTGTAGTTTTTTTGGCGCTAACTTTTGCGCTGACAGCCACAGTTTGTGGGGCCGATGCAGCTATGTTTGTTGTTGCTTTTGATGTCTCTGGCATGCTTGAAATTATTGGCTTCTCGCTATTGCGTTAATTAACTAACAACTATGTAAATAACTTGATTAGTAATATCAAGATGTTTTAAATAAACACAAGATTTTATTTTAATTTTTATTATAACAAATGAGTTTTTTGGATCAAGGTCGTACTCCTCTTTTAGAAAGAGTGAAGTTGCTCAATTGGCAACTGATTTCGCTAGTAGTAATTCTTAGCCTTCTTGGGTTTTTAATGCTTTATTCCGCTGGTGGTGGGCATTTTAGGCCTTGGCTTATTCGCCAGTTAGTATTTTTTATAATATTTTTTCCTGTGATGATCGGCATCGCAATCGTTGATATAAAAATTTGGTTTAAGAGTGCTTATTTTGCTTATGCCCTCGCTCTAACACTAGTGATAATCGTTGATATCGCTGGTCACAACGCCCTTGGTGCAACGCGTTGGTTTAAAATTGGATCACTAACAATTCAGCCTTCTGAAATTATGAAAATATGCATGGTATTAGCATTGGCGCGCTATTTTTATGATGTAAATCTTGAAGAAGTTGGAAAACTTTCTTACTTAATTATACCTGTTTTAATGATTGCAGTTCCCGCTTTTTTTATTTTCCATCAGCCAGATTTAGGCACCGCTTTAATTCTTACTTTAGTTGGAGTTTCAATGCTATTCATCGCTGGTGCAAAAATGTGGAAGTTTATTATTGCTGG
Organism: Rickettsiales bacterium; assembly: GCA_009693885.1. Lineage (GTDB taxonomy): Bacteria > Pseudomonadota > Alphaproteobacteria > Rickettsiales > UBA1997 > CAMCFD01. The sequence goes on along the minus strand of SHWK01000015.1, from coordinate 2,116 downwards.
CGTGGGAGCGCTTGCAGCAATTCCATTTTTGTGGATTTTTGTACTTTATGATTATCAAAAACAACGCGTTCTGACCTTCTTAAACCCAAATAGCGACCCACTTGGCAGCGGTTATAATATTATTCAATCGAAAATTGCTATTGGTTCGGGTGGATTTTTTGGCAAAGGATATTTGAGTGGAACCCAAGGCCAGCTTGATTTTTTGCCAGAGAAACAAACTGATTTTATTTTTACAATGCTGTCGGAAGAATTGGGATTTGTTGGCAGTATTTTTACGATCGCAGTTTATTGCGGCGTGTTTTTTCTTGGCACCGCAACAGCGATGAAAATACGCCATCAATATGGAAAATTACTGGTGATGGGCGTGATAAATATTTTGTTTGTGCATATGTTCATTAATATTGGCATGGTAACGGGATTGCTTCCGGTTGTAGGTGCGCCGCTGCCATTTATTTCATATGGTGGAACAATTACGGCTTCGATGCTGATTGGGTTTGGGTTGTTGTTGAATGCTGATTTGTATAAGCAGGCAAATTTGTAGGATTATTCCTCTTCCAACACACTCATCGCCACACTAACAGCAGCTTCAGCGGCAAGCCCTTCACTTCTACCTAAAAATCCTAATTTTTCTGTTGTTGTTGCTTTAACATTAACGCGATTTTTGTTGATATTTAAAACTTTTGCCAAAGTTTCTTCCATCTCTTTTTTAAATTTAGAAATTTGCGGCTTTTCGCAAATTATTGTGATATCAACATTGATAATTTTGCCACCTTTCTTAACCAATAAATGATTAACTATTTTTAACATTTCGCGCGAATCATAATTTTTCCACTTGGAATCTGTTGGTGAAAAATGTTCGCCGATGTCGCCCTCGCCTATGGCGCCGAGCATTGCATCTATTAGCGCATGAATGCCGACATCACCATCGGAATGAGCTTCAATTTTGCGATCATATTCTACATCAACGCCGCAAATGCGAATAAAATTATTTTCGTCTTTGGATTTTTTGCGGAAGGAATGGACATCGTAGCCAATGCCAACACGAGTTTCTTCTTTGACATTTTCGATGAAGATTTTGGCGATATTTTTGGCGCGCTCATAATCTTCTTTGGTGGTAATTTTGAAATTATTTTGTGATCCGGGAATGATGGCGACAGGAATTCCCGCATATTCGTTAAGCGCAGAATCATCGGTGAAGTTCAGGTCTTTAAAGGCTCCGTGTGAATTAAGAATATCTTCATAAGTAAAACCTTGCGGGGTTTGCGCCCGCCACAAGTCTTGACGCTCTAGTGTCCATTCAATTTTACCATCGGAATATTTTTTGATTGTATCTTCAACTGCAATGGCTGGAATCACGGCTGGATGGGTTTCGAGCTTCTCTAAAATGCCGCTAATAATTTGCTTGGAAATGAATGGGCGCACACCATCATGAATGAGAACTTTCGCCGGATTATATTCGCGCAGAGCCTCTAAACCCTTGCGTACAGAGATTTGCCTCGTTTCACCACCAAAAACTGGATTGAGTAAATCGAGCCCGACAACCGCTGATTCGTAGAGCGCAACATCATCTGGGTGAATTACACAAATGACATCGTCAATTTTTGGGTGATTAAGAAATGCTAAAATTGAGTGACGCAAAAGTGGTACGCCAGCAAGTGGGAGATACTGCTTGGGAATGCCGTCACCACTAAGACGAGTGCCTCGTCCAGAGGTTGTAATTAGAGCGACGATTTTTGACATTTTAAAAAATAATTAAACATTAACTGAGACTAACTTATTTAACTAAGATTGGATTATTTTGTTGACCTCCATAACCTAGTGGTTTAACCCGACAAGGTTTTGGATTTACTGCCAGCTTAATTGGCAGAGGAGTTTTTTTGTTAATCCATTCTGTAATTGCAGCAGTTCCTAACTTTTCTAGAAAGGACATTCTTAACTCCTGACAAGTCTTTTTGCTCAATACATTTGAACAACCACTTTTCTAGATCTATTTTTTCCTGATTTCGCGACATAAATCTCCTTTAAAATTTGACTTAAACTTTAGTACTACCATAGGTTTCAATTCTCTTCACCATCTCACCCCTGAAGTTTTTGATAAGCCCCTGCACTGGCCAAG
>SHWK01000014.1 GCA_009693885.1 Rickettsiales bacterium | reverse complement strand
TGATGCCTGTAATTTTGCTATAATTGGTAAAAATATTTTTTACTTCAGCGTTATATTCAAAAATTACGCCATATTTTTCTTGGCAGATTTTTTCGAGTGATTTAGTGAATAAAAGGCTATTGCCGCTAGCATCATCATCATAAAAAATTCCACCAAGTAATTTATTTTCATCATAAAGTTTGACGAGAGTTGGTTCTTTTTTTAGACATTCATCGCGATTTAAAATATGAAGCTTGATTCCAAGAGATTGCTGCATCTCTGCGTTCTTTATGGCTATTTCAAAGGCTTTGGCGTTTTGATAAAAATGTAGAATTCCGGTTTCGTTATAATTGAATTTGATGCTTGGTTCATCGTTTAATATTTCAGCTAATGCTTTTCTGCTGCATTTTCCGAGACTGAATAATTTTTTGCTGTTAGTGAGAAATTTTTCTTCGTTACAATTTTTTAGAAAAGCGCAGCCCCATTTTAAAAAGTCTTTATTAGCAAATTTTTTGATCGATAAAAAAGAATTGGGGATAATGATCGATTTTGCGATCATTTTTAATGCTGATTTTGAGGCCCAAGGATCAATGTGAGAATAGCTAAGTTGGCCTCCATTGGCGTAAGAGCACCCAAGACTAGAGGCGGCGTTTTTTTCTAAAACTATAACCTGGTGGCCTGATTTTGCTAGGAAATAAGCGGTTGTAACCCCGACTACGCCTGCGCCCATGACTATTATTTTCATTTGCGAAAAATCTGTTAATTTGTAGATAAATATTATAACATTAGCTTATGCCTTTTTGTATGAAGTTACAACATTTATCCAATGACTCAAGCTTTTAAGCCTAACATTTTTAATATTCCGTCAAATTATCACTTTTTTGACTCGCTGACTGATTGGCTGAACATAGGTTTTGGTAGCAAGATCAATGATGTAAAAATTTTATTTCCTAATCGTCGCGCCTGTCGTGAATTTCAAAATATCTTTATTGATAAATTTGGTCCAGAGGCGCTGATGCCTAAGGTTAAGGCGATTGGTGATATTTCTTATGATGATTTTTTAGATTCATTTCCAAGACAGCAGATAAATTCTATTGTTGATGAGCTCTTTAAAATCAAGCATCTAGACGGTTTTGATTATTTATTTTTCTTGAGTAATGAAATAATCAAGACAAAAGTTTTTGGTGAAAATATATCTTTTAGTCAAGCTTTGAGCATTGCCACGCAGTTAAAAAATTTATTTGATGATATTGAAAGGCAAGAAATTGATTTGAGTTTATTATATGAGATTGATGATTCTGATCTTGCGGCGCATCGTCAATTTACGCTCGATTTTTTGAAGAAATTTTATTTACGAGTGCGAAATTCGGTGTTAAAAAATAATATTTTATCGCATGTTGGATATCAGAATTTTGTTATTAACAAATTGGCGGAAAGTATTGATAGTCAAGGGCTGAAGTCTCCTTTGGTGATTGCGGGATCGACAGGAAGTGTGAATTATAGTAAGCGATTAATTAAGGCTGTTGCAGGGGATAAAAATGGTTTCGTAATGTTGTATGGGTTGAGGCTGGAGGAGTTTGGCTTGGCTAGTGAGGTTGCTGATGAAACGCACCCACAATCAATCTTGCGCGAGCTTCTTAAATCAATGAATGTTGGTGTCAGTGATGTTAAGGAAATCACTATTGAAAAATTCAAAATTTGTGATGAATCGCGGCTAGATTTTTTATCATTTTTGATGTTGCCAAGTGCAGAAACTAATCAATGGCAAGGCCTTGCGACAAAAATAGAGTTGCCAAAAATTACTTCTGACTTTGAAAAAAACTTTTCTTATCTTGAGGTGCAGAATGAAGCTGAGGAGGCAAGAAGTGTTGCTATTATTGCTTCTAAAGCGTCTTTAGATAATAAAAAAATAGCAATAATTTCTGGTGATAAAAAATTTGTTGAGCTATTAAAAGTTGAGTTAAAAAAATCTTCTTTAGAATTTAATGATGCGCGGAGCCTTGATTTATCTAGCAGCAAACTGGCTAATTTAATTCTGTTGTTGCTTGAGTTGCGTGATAATAATTTTGAATCAGCGTCGTTATTAGCTTTCTTAAAGCATAGTTATTCATCTTATCTTGGTGATAAAAATGTATTAGATTTTGAAATTAAAATATTGCGCGAGCAAAGGTCTCAAGCTGGTTTAGATGGTATAAAAATAAAATTAGAATCACAAAAAGAGGCGCAGAAAATGCGTGATAAAAAATTAGGATTGCAAAAATCTGAATCTCACAATGCAGAATTACAAAACTTTTTTATAGGTTTTTTACAAGATATTTCTGGGTTTATAAATATTGAAGGTGAGCTTGATTTATCTACCTATATTCTTGCATTGATAAAGGCGGTGGAGAATTTTACTAAAAAATCTTTTGTTGATCTCATTGCCTTAGAAGGTGCTTCAGAAGAGCTTTTGCAGCTTTTTGAAAAATTAAAATCTGCGCAAGATTTTACAATTAATACCAGAGATTCTTTGTTATTTTTTCAGCATTTATTTGCGCAAATTAGTTATTTTGAGAAGTCGGATGCTATTGCTCTCATACAAATTTTATCACCAATCGAAGCGCGCTTGCTCAACTTTGATTTAATGATTTTGGCTTCATTAAATTATGGAAATTTTCCACAAATTGAAAGTGAAAATTGGCTGGGAAGGAAGATCAGGAGCGATCTAGGTATTGATTTGGTGTCAAAAAAAGTTGGACAAAATGCTTATGATTTTTGTAATTATTTATCGAATGAATCAGTAATTTTAAGTCGTTCTAAAACTAAAAATGGCGTTCCCGCAATTGCTTCGCCATTTGTTTTGCGTTTTGAAATTTTGTGTAAAAAATTTGCTATAGAAGTTTCTCCTGCTGCGTTATTAAATGGCGATGGGGCTTTTAAAATTAAGGTTCCTCAGGCTATTCTAGCGCCGAATCCACCGCGACAATTTCGTCCAAAAAAACTTGCGATTACTGATATTTCTAAATTACTTTCTAATCCCTATCAAATTTATGCGCGCAAAATTTTGCAGTTGCAAGAGCTTAATAAAATTGATTATGAGCCAGAATATAAAGAGTTTGGAAGCTTTGTGCATAAGGCTTTAGAAGAGTTCGTAAAAAATCCACAACAACAAGATAATTTTATAAAAAAAGCACAAGAAATTTTTGCTCAATATTTTATTAGCGAAGAATCAAAGTTGATTTGGTGGCCAAAATTTGAAAATATTTTTAAGAATTTTATTGATGACAATAATGTTGTAGAGGCTTGCAAAAACTATGTTGAGGTGCCAGTGAAGATTATAATAAAAGATATTTTATTAACTGGAAAAATTGATCGCGTTTCATTTTTTGAAAATGGTGAAGTCGAAATATTCGATTATAAAACTGGGCAAATCCCAGCTTCGCGTGAAGTAAATTCTGGAGCGCAGCCGCAGCTTGCTATATCTGCGCTCATGCTATCTTTGGGTGTGATTGAAAATTGTGATATAAAAAATATTTCAAAGCAAAAAATTCGTGCTTTAAATTATTGGAAATTATCATCATTCAGTGAATCTGAAATTAAATCGATGTCAAAAAATAATGAAGATGTGGCAATTATGATTGCAGCTGCTAAGGCAGGGTTAGAAAGGCTTTTTGACTATTTCGATGATGAAAAAAACGGCTATTTTGTTGCTTTTGATTCTAGAAATGAATATTCACATTTAGCGAGGATTTTTTAAATATGCGTTACAAAATTACAATTGAATATGATGGTACCAACTATGTTGGATGGCAAAAGCAGCCAGATCAGATCGATAAGTCAATTGAAGAGATTTTAGAGAAAGCCATTTTTCAGATGACGGGTGAGCAAACAAAAATAATTGGCTCTGGACGCACTGATGCTGGCGTTCATGCTGTTGCGCAAGTTGCAGATTTTGCTATTAGCAAAGAATTTGATGCCTTTCGTATGATGGCCGGACTCAATAACCACCTGCTTCTAACTAATATTGTGGTGACTGGTTGTGAGATTGTTGCTGATAATTTTAACAGTCGTTTTGATGCAAAAATGCGTCATTATCGCTATGTTATTGTTAATCGTAGAACGCAGTTGGCTCTAGATAAGAATCGGGCTTGGCATGTGCCATTGCCACTTGATGTTGTGGCGATGCAATTAGCGGCGAATTATCTTGTTGGGTCTTTTGATTTTTCAGCTTTTAGAGATGCTGAATGTCAATCAAAATCAGCAATAAAAACCGTTACTAAGCTTACCGTTGAGCAAAAAGGTGAAAAAATTATTATTGAAATATCAGCGAAGTCATTTTTGCATCATATGGTAAGAAATATCGTAGGAACGCTTGTCTGGGTTGGCTCAGAGAGGATTACAATTGATGATATGTTGATAATTTTGGAAAGTCGTGATCGTAAGAATTCTGGCCCAAATGCGCCTGCTTGTGGACTTTATTTTTTAGGTGTGGATTATTAGAGGGGGGCTATTTTGCAGTAGTTCTCAGGTGAGGCAAATTAATAACTCATTTAGGATAAATTTATATAAATAATATGACAAAAACTTTTTTTTCACTTGGTTGCGAGCATTTATCAATTAGCAAATTATTTAAAATTTTAGATGGAGAAATATCGCTAAAATTTTCTGATGAAGCTATTGCAAAAGTACAAAAATCAAAAAATTGTGTTGATAAGGTTGTGAAAGATGGGCGCGTGGTTTATGGCGTAAATACTGGCTTTGGCGTATTGTGCGATAAAATAATTTCTGCGAAAGATACTAGTGAATTGCAGGCAAATTTGTTAAAAAGTCATAGTGTTGGTGTTGGCGAAGCTATTCCGCAAAAAGTTTCTAAGTTGATGTTGATTACTAAAGCGCATGCTTTGGCGCAAGGATATTCTGGTGTTGCGGTTGAAACTATTAACAGAATTTTATGGCATATTGCAGAAGATATAATTCCAATTGTGCCGCAAAAGGGCTCTGTTGGTGCTTCGGGAGACTTAGCGCCATTGTCGCATTTATTTTTGCCATTGATTGGTCTTGGCGAAATTATTGTTAAAGGTGAAAAATGGCAAACGGCAGATTTTTTCAAGAACAATAATATTGCGCCTTTAGCGTTGGGGCCAAAAGAAGGTCTGGCTTTGATTAATGGCACGCAATTTATGGCGAGTTTTGGTGCGCTTGGTTTATATCGTTTTCATCATTTGTTAGAGCAGGCTGATATTATCGCTGCGATGACTTTGGATGCAACTGCTAGCTCTACTAAGCCTTTTGATGCAAGGTTGCATGAGATTCGCCCTTTTGCAGGAAATAAGCTGGTGGCACAGAGAATATCTGCTTTAATTAAGGGGTCACAAATAAATTCTGCGCATCATGATTGTGCGCGAGTGCAAGATCCATATTCTCTGCGTTGTATTCCACAAATTCATGGCGCGTCTAGAAATGCATGGCTTCATGTCAAAGAAATAATTGAGATTGAGCTAAATTCTGTGACCGATAATCCAATTGTTTTAAACGAAAATGAAATCATTAGCGGCGGTGGATTTCATGGTCAACCAATTGCGATGGTTCTAGATTATGCAACCCTTGCGGCTGCAGAGCTGGGCAATGTTGCTGATCGTCGCTGCTATTTAATGTTGGAAGGAAAAAAATATGGTTTGCCGGCATTTTTATTAGAAGATGCGGGATTAAATTCTGGTTTTATGATTCCGCAATATACTACAGCGGCGCTGGTTTCTGAGAATAAATCTTTGTGCTTTCCGGCAAGTGCCGATAGTATTCCAACTTCTTTGGGGCAAGAAGATCATGTCTCGATGGGCTCTATTAGTGGTCGCAAGTTTAATATGGTGTTGGATAATTTGGAATATATTCAAGCGATAGAATTAATGTATGCCTCGCAAGCGCTTGAATTTAGAAGGCCGGAGCGCTCTTCTGATGTTCTAGAAAAAGCACAAAAAATGGTGAGAGATCTTGTAGATTTTAAAAAACATGATACTGTTTTATATCACGATATTAATGCTTTGCACGGCTTGATAACTTCATTTAAGTTACAAAAATTAGCGCAACAATTTAATGAAAAATATCAAGATTTTATTTTGTAACTTTTTTGTTACGAAAAGGTTTTTTTATGTTATCAAAAATATTTTTTCAAATTTTTGATAATAGAATTTTTTAATTTCACAATTTATGAACTATCAAGATTTTATCAACAAATACGCTGCACACCCTAACTATAAGGCTCCGCGAGGCAGTCAATTAAATGCAAAATCTTGGGCGACAGAAGCGCCGTTGCGCATGTTGTTAAATAATCTTGATCGTGAAGTTGCAGAAAATCCTGAAAAATTAGTGGTTTATGGTGGAGATGGTCAGGCGGCGCGCAATGTAGAATCGCTGCAAAAAATTATTAAAGTTTTGTTGGAATTGGAAAGTGATCAATCGTTGCTGGTGCAGTCTGGCAAGCCTGTTGGCGTGGTGCGTACCCATGATCAAGCGCCACGAGTTTTAATTGCAAATAGTAACCTTGTGCCACACTGGGCAACGCTTGAGCACTTTAATGATCTGCGTGATAAAGGCTTAATGATGTATGGACAAATGACGGCTGGAAGCTGGATTTATATAGGTTCACAAGGTATTTTGCAAGGCACTTATGAAACATTCGTTGCTTGTGGAAAAAAGCATTTTGGCGGCAATTTAGCTGGCAAATTAATAGTATCTGGTGGAATGGGTGGAATGGGTGGTGCGCAGCCATTGGCAGCCACTTTAGCTGGTGGAACTTTTCTTGGAATTGACATAAATCCTGCATCAATTCAAAAACGCATTGATACAAAATATATTGATAAGATGACCCATTCTTATGACGAGGCGATCAAGTGGATTTTGGATGCAAAAGGCAAGGGCGAAGCAATTTCTATTGGTCTGGTAGGTGATGTGGGAACAGTGCTAGAGCGGATGATTAAGGATTCGGTGATTCCAGATATTCTCACTGATCAAACTTCAGCGCATGATCCAATTTGTGGTTATGTGCCGCATAGCATTACTTTGGCGCAGTCTCTCGAGCTTCGTAAATCTAATCCTGCGCAGCATAAAGAATTAGCAATCGCAAGCATGGCGCGTCATGTAACTTTTATGTTACAGATGAAAAAGCTTGGCGTTGTAGTATTTGATTATGGTAATAATATCCGTGAATTTGCAAAAATTGGTGGTGAAAAAAACGCTTATGATTTTCACGGATTTGTGCCGGAATATATTCGTGATTTATTTTGTGAAGGCATGGGGCCATTTCGTTGGGTGGCGCTTTCTGGTGATCCTGAAGATATTTACACCACCGATAGAGCTTTGATGGAAGCCTTCTCCGACAATGTTGATTTGTGTAATTGGCTAAAAAGAGCGCGCAATAAAATTGCCTTTCAAGGTTTGCCAGCGCGAATTTGCTGGCTCGGCATGGGTGATCGTGAAAAAGCTGGATTAATTTTTAACGATTTAGTAAAAACCGGAAAAGTAAAAGCGCCAATTGTAATCGGGCGAGACCATTTAGATTGCGGCTCGGTAGCTTCTCCAAATCGCGAAACAGAAAAAATGAAAGATGGTTCAGATGCGGTTTCGGACTGGGCATTGTTGAATCTATTGTCAAATACTGCTGGCGGCGCTACCTGGGTGTCGTTTCATCATGGTGGTGGTGTTGGAATCGGCTATTCGCAACATGCGGGAATGGTTGTGGTAGCAGATGGCACTAAGCGCGCCGAAGATTGCTTGCGCCGTGTTTTATATAACGATCCAGCGATGGGCGTGTTTCGTCACAAAGATGCTGGCTATGAAATTGCAGAAAAATGCGCAGATAAATTTGGATTGAATTTGTAAATGAGAGGTGCTGAAATTTTTATAAATTAACAGCGTTAAAATTTTTAGTGATAAAATTTTTATGATGAAATTAATTGGACCATTTTCGCAATTACTAACAATGCGCAACTTAGAACTGCGCGGCCCTATCTCTGATGAAAAATTAGAAGTTTTACTGCATGCAGGAATTATTGTTGAAGATTCAGTGATTTTTGATGTTGGTGATTTTGATTATTTGCGCAAAAAATATCCAGATTGCGCAGTTGATTTAATTGAGCAAGAGGCAGTAGCAATTCCTGGATTTATCGATGCTCATACACATATTTGTTTTGCAGGAGATCGTTCGCAAGATTATGCTTTGCGCTCATCAGGAAAAACATATTTAGAGATTGCGCAAAGTGGCGGCGGAATTTGGAGTACTGTGCAAAAGACGCGCGCTGCCTCGCTTGAAGAGCTTACAGAATTAACAATTTTGCGCGCTAATCGTCATCTTGCTGACGGTGTGACAACGATTGAAGTCAAGAGTGGCTATGGCTTGAGCGTTGCAGAAGAAGTAAAAATATTGCGGGCGATTAAATTAGCAAATGACAAATCTATAGAAAATTTATCTAAAACTTCTAGCCAAAAATGTCGATCAGATTTAATTCCTACTTGTCTTGCTGCGCATATGAAACCAAAGGATTTTAGTGGCTCTGCTGCTGAATATTTGCAACAAATTACCACTGAATTATTTCCAATTTTACTTGCAGAAAAACTTGCGAACAGAGTTGATATTTTTGTTGAGAAAAGTGCATTTTCAGCCGCAGAAGCGCGTGATTACCTGATGCAAGCACAAAAGATGAATTTTGATATTACTATTCACGCCGATCAATTTTCAACAAGCGGATCAAATCTAGCTGTAGAATTTAATGCAGTTTCTGCTGATCATTTAGAAGTTTCTGCTGATGCAGAAATAGTGGCGCTCGCTCGCTCTAATACTGTCGCCGTGGCTTTGCCAGGATCATCATATGGCCTTGGAATTTATCATATGACGCCAGCAAGAAAATTGCTTGATGCCGGTGCAATTGTTGCAATTGCATCTGATTGGAATCCAGGATCGGCGCCGATGGGCGACCTTCTTACGCAAGCGGCAATGTTTGCGATTTATGAAAAACTTTCTGCCGCAGAAGTTTTTGCTGCATTAACTTTTCGTGCCGCAAAAGCTTTAAAATTAAGCGATCGTGGCATTATTGAAAAAGGAAAATTGGCAGATTTTCAATTATATCCGCTCGATAATTATAAGAAAATTTTATACAACCAAGGCAAAATAAAACCTTTCGCAGTTTATAAAAATGGTAAAAAATAAATTTGAAAAGAAGTAAAATCAAATTACAAAATAAAATTAATTTATGACTTACGAAAAATTTTCTCCAGTTATTGGTCGTGTTGATGGAACTAGTGCTGATGTGCTACGCTGGCATCAGGTAATAAAATATATCGATCTAAAAAATGAGAAAATTTCACTAGCGCCAAATCACAAAGGTTTTGTATTTTTAGGATTTGCAACCGATGAGGGCGTGAGAAGAAATCAAGGAAGAATTGGTGCTGCGGGTGGTCATCAATCAATTGCGCAAGTAATGGCGAATCTACCGGTTCATTTTGATAATGTTGATTTATTTCACGGTGGCGTAATTTCTTGTGAAGACAATAATTTAGAACGCGCGCAAATCGAATTGGGATCTTACGTGGAAAAAGTTTTGGCGGCTGGATGCTTGCCAATTGTGCTTGGAGGGGGTCATGATGTAACTTACGGGCATTATTCGGGTATTCATAATTTTATTAAAAAAGATAAAAAAATTGGTATAATAAATATCGATGCACATTTTGATTTGCGTCCAATTGATAAAAATATCGGCGCAACTTCTGGTACAAGTATTTGGCAAATTGCTACTGAGGCAAAACAAAATAACCACCATTTTAACTGCTTGGCTGTAGGAGTTCAAAAATATGGCAATACAAAATTATTATTTAATGAGGCAGAAAAATTTGGTGTAGAATATATTTTAGGTGATCAACTTCACTATGATGAAAAACAAAATAACGCGCATAAAATTGCAAAATTTATCGATTCGGTTGATCATGTTTATTTAACAATTTGTATGGATGCTTTTGCCGCGGCGTACGCTCCAGGAGTAAGTGCTACTTCATATAACGGTATTGTACCTGATCATATTTTTATGACGATTTTTGATCAAATTACAAAATCAAAAAAGTTCATTGGCCTTGATTTTGCAGAGTTAAATCCAAAATTTGATATTGATTTGCGCACGGCAAAACTTGCGGCGAGTATGATTTTTAGGCTTTGTGAGCGCTAGAGGGCATCACTAATCTTGCTTAGCAGGTACTACTAAAATCTTGTTAAAAAAGCAATTCGCTTTTCCAGTGTGGCAAGCGGGGCCTTGTTGTTTAACTTTCAGTAAGATGCAGTCAAAATCGCAATCAGCAACAATTTCTACTATTTTTTGTAGGTTACCAGAGGTTTCACCCTTTTTCCATAAGGCGTTGCGGGATCTTGAAAAGTAGGTGGCGAGGCCGGTTTGCAGAGTTAATTTTAGACTTTCGCGACTCATCCAAGCTTGCATCAAGACCTCTCCAGAGCTGTGATCTTGCGCAATTGCTGGGATTAGGCCTCGCTCATTAAACTTTAGATTTTTTAAAATTTGGGTCATATAATGGTGGTTGTAAATTAACTGAAATATTTTTTAAGGGTTAGTCCCGCGCGGTTTGTTGTTGGGAAGTTTATTATTTTAATAATAGTTTAATACAAATGATTACCTGCACAAGAAGAATTGAATTTGATACCGCGCATCGCATTCTTAATCACGAAAGCAAATGCAAAATGTTGCATGGGCATCGTTATGCGCTAGAGGCGACTTTTGAAGGTGATGATTTAGATGATTTAGGAAGGGTAATTGATTTTGGTGAGATTAGGCAAATATTAGGCTCATGGATCGATGATAATTTTGATCACAATACAATCTTATCGCAATATGATAAAAAATTAGGAGAAAAAATTGCTGCTGAGACTGGGCAAGAAATTTTTTATCTAGATGAAAACCCTACGGCTGAAAATATCGCTAAGTTTTTATTAAAAGAAGTTTGTCCAAAATTATTTATGGGCAAAAATGTAAAATGCGTGGCGATTAAACTTTATGAAACGCCAAATTGCTATGTTGAGGCCAAATAATTCAAAATTTGTTAAAAAATAATTTATGAATAATCTAAGCAAAAAATCAGCAGTAAATTTCTTTGCACAATACCGTGTTTACTATGAAGATACCGATGCTGGTGGCGTTATGTATTACGCAAATTATCTTAAATTTTTTGAACGCGCTCGCACAGATTTTTTGCGCAATTTAGGAATCTCGCAAAATGAATTAATTGAAAAAGAAAAAATCGCTTTTGTCGTTAGGCGTTGTGAGCTTGATTATCTAAGGCCAGCGCGATTGGATGATTTAGTAGAAGTTACGGTTGTGGTAGAAGAAATTAACGCAGCTTCAATTGTAATGAGACAAGAAATGCAAAAAGATAAAGTTGTATTAGCTTGCTTAAAGGTTGAGATTGTTTGCGTTGATGTTGAAAGTTTTAAGCCAAAAAAAATCGCAGAAAAAATTAAAGTTTTGTTATAAAAAAAGATGATTAAAAATTTATTTCTTAGTTAAGTATTTTGTGCGAATGGAGTGCAGATCCTCTGAGCAACAAAATACTTAACTAAGAAATAAATTTTTAATCATCTTTTTTTATAAATCATAATTCTCAATTTTAATAACTTCTGGAAGGCTTATTTTAATGGTTCCGGCGCGAATATCCACTTCGGGGAAAATCTCATTCTTAAAAGGAAAATTCTCAATTTTCTCTAAGTTTTTTTTAGGATCAGCTTCATTAAATATAATTTCTAACATCGTTCCGGCCCCAAAATCCATGATATTGGCGACCTTGCCGATATTTTTTTCTGTCTCATCAATTACATTTAATCCAATTAAATCAACCTGATAAAATTCATCAGTAGAGGGTTTTTTAAAATCATCGCGATTAGTGAATAGATCTGTGCCTCGTAGTTTTTCTGCTTCATTGCGATCATCTAATCCAGCAATTTTTGCGATTAAAACTACACCATTATTGCCACTTGAAATTATCGAATTTTTATTTTTATTGATGATTTTTAATTTGATGACATTGTCATTTTTATCAAAAAGTGGATAATTTTCGATATCAGCGGGATGCTGGCAATGGCTTAGAATCTTGATTTCACCCTTGATTCCAAAAACTGAAGTTATTTTTCCGATGAGAATTTTTTTAGTCATTTTTTGCAACTTTTTTTGTAGCGTGAGATTTTTTGAATTCTGCAGCGCGAAATTTTTTAGCGAGATTTTCTAGAATTGAATTTACAAAACTAGTGCGCGAATCTTCAAAAAAATGTGAAGATATTTCGACATATTCATCAATAATAACTTTGAATGGAACATCTTTTGCGACCTTTAATTCTAGGGTAGCAAAGCGCAAAATTTGCAACATTAAGCGAGAGATTTTTTCGATTGTCCAACCAGCTTGCAATAAGGCAGAAATTTCTGCGTCAATTGTGGCGCAATCAATAACGAGTCCGTTGATTAAATTATCTAAAAGTACGAGATCAATTTTATCGCGATAAGATTTTGCATCATCGGCATCATCAAAGCGATATTCTTCGATTGTATTGTTTTTTATCTCATTTAGAGGAGTTTTTTGCTCATAAAACTCAAATTGATAAAAAATTTGCACGGCCATCAAGCGAGTCATGCTGCGCTTACGGGTGATTATATCGGATTTGGTTTTTCGGTTCTGATTTTTTTGCATTCTTGTTAAATTGACTTTTTGAGGTTGGCTATTATAATTGCTAACAAAATTTTCTCAAGTTTCTTCGAAAAATCTTCATGCCTAAAAGAACAGACATTAAATCAATCTTGATCATTGGAGCTGGTCCGATTGTTATCGGGCAAGCCTGCGAATTCGATTATTCTGGTACGCAAGCCTGCAAAGCCTTGAGGGAGGAGGGTTACAAGGTGATCCTCATCAACTCAAATCCGGCTACTATAATGACCGATCCTGATTTAGCGGATCGCACTTATATCGAGCCGATTGATCCAGATGTAGTAGAATCCATCATCGCTAAAGAGCGTCCCGATGCAATATTGCCAACGGTTGGCGGGCAAACTGCACTAAATTGCGCAATCGCTCTAGCAAAAAATGGTGTGCTCGAAAAATATAATATTGAATTAATTGGCGCTTCGATTGAGGCAATTAAAAAAGCTGAAGATCGCTCACTATTTCAAAAGGCGATGGAAAAAATTGGCCTTGAAACTCCTAAAAATATCATCGTAAAAACCTTAGAAGATGCGATAAAATATTTGCCAGAAATTGGTTTGCCAGCAATTATTCGCCCTTCATTTACAATGGGTGGAGCTGGAGGTGGCGTGGCTTACACCGAAGAAGAATACAAGCAAATTGTTGAATATGGCTTGGCAATGTCGCCAACAAATGAAGTGTTGATCGATAAATCAATCATTGGTTGGAAAGAGTTTGAGATGGAAGTTGTGCGCGATAAAAATGATAATGCGATAATCATCTGCTCTATTGAAAATGTTGATCCGATGGGGGTTCATACCGGAGATTCAATCACTGTGGCGCCGGCTTTAACTTTAACCGATAAAGAATATCAGCGCATGCGCGATGCTTCAATTGCGGTATTGCGTGAGATTGGCGTTGAAACTGGCGGTTCGAATGTGCAATTTGCAGTCAATCCTAAAGATGGTCAGTTGTTGGTAATTGAGATGAATCCGCGGGTTTCGCGCTCATCAGCATTGGCTTCAAAGGCTACAGGCTTCCCGATCGCTAAGGTTGCGGCAAAGCTTGCGGTTGGTTATACTCTTGATGAAATTAAAAATGATATTACGGGCGGAGTTACTCCTGCCTCGTTTGAGCCGACTATTGATTATGTTGTAGTAAAAATTCCGCGCTTTGCTTTTGAGAAATTTAAAGGCAGCGATAATGTGCTTTCAAGTTCGATGAAATCAGTGGGTGAGGCGATGGGGATTGGTCGTTCATTCGCAGAAAGTTTGCAAAAAGCTTTGCGTAGTTTAGAGGCAGGCCTTTGTGGTTTTGATGATGTTATGATTGCTTCCGATGATCCCGAGCAGCGATTAAAAATTATTTCTGAAAGAATCAAAATTGCAGCGCCAAATAGAATTGTTCTAATTGCGCAAGCCATGCGCGAAGGGCTTTCGCTTGAAGAAATCAACAAATTAACTTTTTATGATCCGTGGTTTTTAGAGCAAATAAAAAATATTATTGATGCAGAAAGTGAAGTGAAGAAAAGTGGTTTGCCGCGTGATTTTGAAGGGATGCTGGCCTTAAAGAGAATGGGTTTTGCTGATAAAAGATTGGCAAAATTAACCGCGATGGATGAAAAAAATGTGCGGAAGATTCGTCAAAATTTAGGGGTTAATCCAGTTTATAAGCGCGTGGATTCTTGTGCGGCAGAGTTTGATTCGGTTACACCTTATATGTATTCTTGTTACGAGAGTTGATTTTATAAACAGATTCTGCTGAATAAATTCACCAATAAAAGTTTTTTATCGAGATTTAGTGATGTTGTTTGTGTTAACATTTTTGCAATAGAATCACTCAAATCAAAAATCTCATCTGCG
>SHWK01000013.1 GCA_009693885.1 Rickettsiales bacterium | reverse complement strand
AAGGCACCGAAATGGTTATGCCTGGCGATAACACCAAGCTTTCAGTAGAATTGATCTCTCCAATCGCAATGGAAGAAGGTCTCCGCTTCGCAATCCGTGAAGGCGGTCGCACAGTGGGTGCTGGGGTTGTGGCTAAGATTATTAAGTAAGAATAAATGAAAAAAGAAAATATAAAAATCACTCTTGAATCTTTCGACAACATTGTGCTTGATAAAGCCATGTTCGAAATCATCAGCACTGTTAGAAGAACCGGCGCCGCTATTAAAGGACCAGTTCCTCTTCCAACCAAGATTCAAAAGTTCACAGTAATCAGAGGACCTCACGTAGATAAAGACTCTCGTGAACAATTTGAAATCAGATCATCAAAAAGATTGCTGATCATCACTCCCACCGCTCAAACAGTTGATGCTCTAATGAAGCTCAGCTTGTCAGCAGGTGTAAATATTAAAATTGCCCTAAACGGCGCTAAGAATTAGATAAAATGTTGGAATTAATCGGACAAAAAATTGGTATGAGCCACCTCTTCGGTGAAGATGGCGCGCTTGCTCCACTTACCTTTGTAAAACTTTACGATAATTGCGTGCTTGATCTTTTGATCAATGAAGGCAAAGAGTTTGATAGCCTAGTTGTTGCTTTCGATAAAGTAACTAACCCAAAAAAGCTAAACAAGCCACAAATCGGTTTTTTCAACAAAAAATCAGTTCCTTTGTTTAAGCAAGTTAAGCAATCTAAAGTTAAAAAAGGCTCACAATTTAAAACCAACGATATTATCGCAGTAGATTCAGTTCTACAAACAGGTGATTTCGTTAGTGTTACTGGCATCTCTATGGGTAAAGGTTTCGCTGGTGTTATGAAACGTCATGGTTTCGCTGGCTTAGAAGCGTCACATGGTGTATCAGTCTCTCACCGTTCACACGGTTCAACTGGTCAAAGACAAGATCCGGGTAAAGTATTCAAAGGCAAAAAAATGGCAGGACACATGGGTGTTGATAAAATCACGGTTAAAAATTTGCAAGTTTTAGTGATTGATAAAGAAAAATCAATCCTTGGTATCAAAGGCGCTATCCCTGGCAACACGGGCGGCGATGTAATCATTAAGATTGCTAAAATATAATTCATATGACTTCTATCGCTCTAAAAACATTAAATTTCTGTCAAGACGCTAGCAAGCAAGATGCTAAAGCTACTGAATTTAAGCTTATTGTAAGCCTAGATTCAGTCAGCCCAAAATCCGTAGCTTATGCAGTTAGATGGCAATTAGCCGCAAGACGCGCAGGCACCGCCAAAGTTAAAACAATGGCTGAAATCTCAGGAACCACAGCAAAGCCTCACAAGCAAAAAGGCACCGGCCGAGCTCGTCAAGGTTCAAAAAGATCAGTGCAATTCGTTGGCGGCAGAACCTGCCACGGACCAGTTCCGCGCTCTTTCGATTTTTCTATGCCAAAAAAGATCGTTAAAGTTGCTCTTTCTGATGCATTAAAAGCAAAATTAAAAGATAATAAAGTTATGCTTTTCTCAGATATCTCATCTGATAAAATCAAAACCACCCAAATCAATTCAATTTTAGCAAGCAGCAAAATTAGCAGCGCTCTAATTTTATTTGATGGTTCATCAAAAAATAGCGTTTCATTGGTAAAATCAGCCAGAAACATCAAGCACATAAAAGCTTTAGATGTTAAAGCGGTCAATGTTTACGATATATTAAAATTTGATCAACTAATCGTTGAAAGCAAAGTTTTTGAAAACAGCATTTTAGGAGTATTGCAATAATGACAGCTCTAACTAAACCTTTCGCAGGTTACGATAAAATTAAAGGCTTAATTTATACCGAAAAGTCAAATAAACAATTGGCCGACGGCAATAAATATTCTTTTGAAATTGATTATTCGGTTAACAAAAAAGAAATAGCCTCTTTGATTAAAAAATTTTTTAATGTCGAAGTTATAAAAGTGAATATCGCGAATTTGCGTTCTGAAGCTACTAGATTTAAAGGTATTTCAGGCCAAACTAAAACGCGTAAAAAAGCGATTGTGACTTTAAAAGCAGGTCAATCAATTAATTTCAATTAGGTTTTTAAATGTCTCTTAAAAGTTATAAAGCCATTACTCCGGCTCTAAGGCAGCTGATTACGATCGATAGAAGTGAGCTTTGGAAACAAGGTCCACTAAAAATGCTTACAACAACAGTTAAAGAGCATTCTGGTCGTAACAACATGGGTCATATTACTGTGCGTCACAAGTCTGCTGGGCACAAAAAGTCTTACCGCATCATCGATTTCAAAAGAGATAGATATGATGTAGAAGCTGTGGTTGAGCGTATCGAATATGATCCAAACCGCACTGCGTTTATTGCGCTAGTAAAATACAATGATGGCATTTACACTTACATCCTAGCTCCACACAAGCTAGCAGTTGGTGATAAAATCACCTCATCAAAAAAACTAATCGACGTAAAAATCGGTAATTCAATGCCTCTGGCGGTGATTCCTATCGGAACAATCATCCATAACATTGAGTTAAAACCAGGTTGCGGCGGTGCTGTTTCAAGATCAGCTGGCACATATGCTCAATTGGTAGGAAAAGATGGCGGTTACGCCCTAGTTAAAATGCAATCAGGTGAAATCCGTTTGTTCTTGCTTGACTGCATGGCAACAATCGGATCAGTTTCAAACTTTGATAACAAAAACATCGTTATCGGAAAAGCTGGCCGCTCTAGATGGTTAGGTATACGCCCAACCGTCCGTGGCGTTGTCATGAACCCTGTAGATCACCCGCATGGTGGTGGTGAAGGTAAAACTTCTGGTGGTAGACATCCTGTTTCCCCTACTGGTAAATCTGCTAAAGGCAAAATTACTAGAAAAAGAAACAAACCTACTAACCGCTTTATCGTTAAATCAAGAAGAACTAAATAATTATGCCTAGATCAAGTTGGAAAGTACCTTTTGTTGATGGATATCTGCTTAAAAAAGCCAGAGAATACATCAATTCGTCAAAAAAACAAATGATCAAAACTTGGTCGAGAAGATCAACGATTTTGCCTCAATTTGTTGGCATTAATTTTGCTGTTCATAATGGCAAAAAATTCGTGTCTGTCACAGTTACAGAAGGAATGGTCGGCCATAAATTTGGTGAATTTGCTCCAACCAGAACCTTTTATGGTCACGGTGGTGATAAAACAGTTAAAAAATCGTAAATTATGAGTGAAAAAATTGCTGTAGCATATCTGAAAGCAGTAAAATCAAGCCCCTTGAAAGTTCAAAAACTTACAGGCGGTTTGGCTGGTTCTCCAGTGTCTAAAGTTTTAGATGTGTTAAAATTTTCGAAGCTAAAACTTGCTCCGATCGTTCGTGGCTTGGTTTATTCAGCTATGTCAAATGCTGAAAACAATCATAACCTAGATGTTGATAGTCTCATCATCCAAAGAATCGATGTTGGTCGTGCATTTGCTCTTAAAAGATTTTCGCCTAGAGGGCGCGGCAAATCAAGCCGTATCCTTAAAACTTTCAGCAATATTCGCGTAGTTTTAGCGGAAAAGAAAGCAGAAAAAGTTGCACCAAAAAAAGCAGCTAAAAAAATTACTAAAGTTCAATCTAAAGCTTAACAATATGGGTCAAAAAGTTAATCCGGTTGGTTTCAGACTTCTCAATAACAAGAACTGGGAATCAATCTGGTATGATAAAAAAAGTTACGCTAAAAAACTGATCAGCGATATCACGATCAGAGCTTTCATTAAAAAGAATTATGCCCATTGCGGCATTGGTTCTGTTGTGATCGAAAGACCATCAGATAAAGTTAATTTGATCATCAAAACTTCAAAACCGGGTGTTCTTATCGGCAAAAAAGGTCTTGATATCGAAAAAATCAACCAAGCGGTAGAAAAAATCGCCGGCTCTAAGGTAGAAGTTAAAATCGTTGAGATCGATAAACCAGATATGAACGCAACTCTAGTTGCGCAAAGCATTGCAAAACAACTAGAAGGGCGCGCGGCTTTCAAAAAAGTCATGAAAAAATCAATGCAATCAGCCATGAAATTTGGCGCTTTGGGAATCAAAGTTGCAGTTGCAGGAAGACTTGGCGGTGCAGAAATCGCTAGAACAGAATGGTATAAAGAAGGTTCGGTTCCATTGCATACATTACGTTGCAACATCGACTTTGCTCATGCTAATGCTTATACAACTTACGGCGTAATTGGCGTTAAAGTTTGGATTCATAAAGGTTATACTGAAAAGAAAAAATAGACTATGTTAACTCCTGCAAAAACAAAATATCGTAAGGCTCAGAAGGGCGGCAAAAAAATCCTAGGATTTTCAGGCGTCGGACATGAACTTGCCTACGGATCATTCGGCCTTAAAGCTCTTGAACCAGGCAAATTGAACTCAAAACAAATTGAGTCAGCTAGAAAAGTAGTTACTCGCTACATGAAACGCGCGGGCAAACTTTGGATCATGGTGTTCCCACATACTCCAGTTACCAAAAAACCAGCCGAAGTTCGGATGGGTTCTGGTAAAGGTAATGTAGAATATTACATCGCCAAAATTAAGCCAGGCAGAATCATTTTTGAAATTGATGGCATTGATAGTGCCTCAGCAACAGTGGCTCTACAAAAAGCTGCTGCTAAATTGCCATTCACAACTAAAATTGTTGGTTTGGTATAATATAAATTATTGGGGCGGTTATTCGTCCATTTAAAAAAAGTTATGAAAAAAGAAGAAAAACAGTCACTTTTAACTGACATTTCGACATTGAAAAAAGACCTTATGATGTTCAGAATCAAGGCTTCTTCAGGTGAAACTGTTCCTGTTAAAGAATTCAAGTTAAAAAAGAAAGCAATCGCAAGATTGTTTACTACAATGAACACAAAAGAAGCGGTCGTAAAAAAACCGGTTAAAACTAAAAAAACTAATAAAGCCTAAAAGCAATGAAAGTAAAGGTTCTAAACATAATTGATGACAAAACTTTTAAAGCAATTTCGACTGTTTATAAAAAACATCCGAAATATGGCAAATATGTCACCATGCACAAAAAATATTTAGTCGATTCTACTGGTAAACCAGCAGTAAAAGTTGGCGATGAAGTTGAGATTGTTAGCTCAAGACCAATTTCTAAAATGAAACGTTGGGCTTTAAGCGTTTAAGTCTGCAGCTTAGTAAAACGCAAAGCGTTTTAAGCTTAAAGCGAGCGCTGGCTATGCCGCCGCTCCGGTGGGAGAATGGAGATAAAATATAAACCAAAATTTTGAAATATTTCAGAATATTATTAAAGTAAGTAAGAGTATATGATTCAAATGAGAACAGCCCTAGTAGTAGCCGACAATTCAGGCGCGAAGATGGCAAAATGTATTAAAGTTCTAGGCGGTAGTGATCACATGATTACTGGCGTTGGAACAATTGTGGTTGTTTCAATCATCACCGTTATCCCTGGCTCAAAAGTCAAAAAAGGGTCGGTAGCAAAAGGTGTGATCGTGAGAACAAAAAGCAAAATTGTTAGAGCTGATGGCAGCTTCGTTAAATTTGACGATAACGCTATCGTTTTAGTAGATAAAGATGGCGAGCCTTTGGCGACCCGTGTATTTGGCCCAGTTGCGCGCGAAGTTAGACAAAATAACTTCCTAAAAATCGCGTCATTAGCTTCGGAAGTATTATAATTGTATATATGAAAAAATTTAAAAAAGGCGATCAAGTTATTATAATTTCCGGTTCTAGTAAAAAGAAAATCGGAAAAATCATCTCTGTCATGGGGGATAAAGTGCTTGTAGAAGGCGTGAACATTGCAACCGTTCACAAAAAACCTACATCACAAACTCCGGGGCAAATTATAAAAGTTGAAAAACCAGTTCATGTTTCAAAAGTTTCACATGTTGAAAATGGCAAAGCGGTAAAAATCAAATTTGTCACTGAAGCTGGCGAAGGTAAAACTTTTACTAGAAAAGCAAGAGTTTCAAAAAAATCTGGCAAAAAAATTGGATAAAATAAAATGCAGACATTAACAGAAAAATTATACAAAGATTCTCTAGTAGAATTCAAAAAAAAGTTCGCTTACTCCAATAGCTTGGCAGTGCCTCGTTTATCAATGGTTAGTGTGAATGTGGGCATCAAAGCTACTGATAGTGATAATAAATTCTTAGCTTATTTGGCCAATCAAGTTTCAAACTTTACTGGTCAAAAAGCGGTTTTAACTAAATCACGCAAAGCTATTTCAACTTTTAAGTTGAGAAAAGATCTCCCGATTGGCTGCAGAGTTACTCTTCGTGGCAAAAAAATGCATCAATTTCTTGATAAATTGATTCATATTGCATTGCCTCGCGTGAGAGATTTTCGCGGTCTTTCTTCAAAGGGATTAAACCAAAGTAATCACTACTCTTTTGGTTTAAAAGATCATACAATATTTCTTGAAGTTGATCTTGATAATGTAATGAAGGTTTTTGGCCTCAACATTACTATCGCGACAACCGCTAAAACAAAGGAAGAAGCTTTGTATTTGTTGAAAACAATTAAACTTCCACTTAAATAAGTTAGATTATGGCAAAAAAGTGCTTAAAAATTAGAAACGAAAGAAGAAAAAAGTTGTCAATTTTGCATAAAGCAAAAAGACAAAAATTTGCTGAAACTGCAAATGACGAATCTCTTTCTTTCGAAGAAAGATTAATGGCTCAAGCATCTCTTGCAAAAATGCCAAGAGATGGCGCGGTAGTTAGATATAGAAACAGATGTAGTCTTACTTCTCGTCCAAGAGGTAACTTCAGAAAGTTTGGACTATCAAGAATTGCGATCAGAGAATTAGCTGCTTGGGGACAAATTCCGGGTTTAGTTAAATCAAGTTGGTAATAAATTTAAATAGAAAAAAATGTTTGTTAATCATCCAGTTTCAGATCTAGTAGTAAGAATCAAAAACGGTTATCTTGCAAAAAGAACAATCGTTAGCGCGCCAGTTTCTAAATTGCGCGAAAATATTCTACACTTGCTTAAAGCAGAAGGCTTTATTTTAAACTATAGCAAAATCAAAGAAGAGGGAGCCCAAGAAAGATTTGATATCCACTTAAAATATCATTCTTCTGTGCCGGTCGTTAGTGAAATGGAAGTTATTTCAAAGCCTGGAAAAAGAGTTTATACTAATTCCGATAAAATTCCGGTTATTAAAAACGGTCTTGGAATGGTTATTCTATCAACTTCACAAGGCATTATCTCTGACTACGAAGCTAGAGAGAGAAAGCTTGGTGGCGAAGTTTTATTAAAAATCTTTTAGTTTTATTGTTTTATTTTACGCTGCAGGTGCAGCGCCCCGCTTAGCGGGGATCCCCGATATACCGAATGATCGGTATATTGAATTTAGTTTAGGTATAAAAAATGTCTAGAGTAGGAAAGCTACCAGTTCAAATCCCTGAAAACATTAAAGTTGCAATTAGCGGCAATGTTATCACTTTGGATAATGGTAAAGTGAAAAAAAATTACGAAGTTACTAAAGGCATAAATGTTGTATTTGAAAATAAACAAATCCAACTTACGGCTATCGACAAAAAAACCCCAAACATCTCGATGTTTGTTGGTATGGATCGCAGCAACATCAAAAATATTGTGCAAGGTTTAGTGACTCCGTTCAAGACTGTTCTTGAAATTAACGGCGTTGGTTACAAAGCGGCAGTAGATAAAAATCTTCTGACTCTAACTCTGGGCTATAGCCATGAAATCCTTTATGCTTTACCAAAAGGAATCACCGCTGTTTTTGAAAAGCCAAACTTGGTTATCATTTCTGGTGATGATAAAGTTATGGTTGGACAAACTGCTTCAGAAATTATCTCTTTCAGAAAGCCTGAGCCTTACAAAGGTAAGGGTGTAAAAATTTCTGGCAAAGCGATTTTACGCAAAGAAGGCAAGAAAAAATAATTAAAATATGTTAACGACTTACAAAAGAAGACTACTTCGTGTTAGAGGCAAAATTGCCGCTAATAACAAATCTCTTAGACCAAGAATTGTTGTGACTAGATCCAACAAAAATCTTGGCATGCAGCTAGTTAGTATCGAAGGCAAAGTTTTAACTGCTTATTCAACAGTTAATTTTAAAGAAACTAAAAAAGTTAGTGGAATTGAAAAAGCAAAATTAGTTGGTGCAGAATTTGCAAAATTATGCTTAAAAAACAATGTTAAAGAAGTTGTTTTTGACAAAGGCGCTTATATTTACAATGGACGAGTGAAAGCAGTTGCTGAAGCTTGCCGTGAAGCAGGATTACAGTTCTAATTAAAATTTTTTAAGATGCAAAAACAAGGCAAAAATACCGAAAAATCAGAAATTATTGAAATTTTAGTTTCAATAAACAAGGTTTCTAAAACAGTAAAAGGTGGTAAAAACCTTTCATTCGCTGCTTTGGCAATTGTTGGCGATAAAAATGGTAAAGTTGGTTTCGGAAAAGGAAATGCAACTGAAGTTTCTGATGCGAAAAACAAAGCTTTCGAAGCTGCGAAAAAAGCAATGATAAAAATTGCTCTTAAAGAAGGCAGAACAATTCACCATGATTCTGGCGCGACTTTCTGTTCAGCAAAAGTGTATTTGAGGGCTGCTCCTGCTGGTACTGGCGTTATTGCTGGCGGACCAATGCGCGCAATCTTTGAATGTGCGGGTATCCACGATATTGTTGCTAAATCAGTTGGAACATCAAACCCTTACAACATGGTGGGCGCCACATTCTTGGCTCTTAAAAAATTGGTTTCACCAAAAATTATTTCAGAAAGAAGAAATAAAGAAATTTCTGATATTGTTAAAAGAAGAAATTCAGCTGTTAAACAGCAAAATACTAAACAACAAGCTGCTGCTGAATAAGCCTGCTTAAGCAATAATTGAATTTATGTCACAAAATATAGTGCAAAGTGAATTGCTAAATAAAAAAATCATCGTTACCCAAGTTAAAGGTGGAACGAAGCTTAACGTAAGACAAAAAGGCAACCTAATCGGATTGGGTTTGCGCGGTATTGGCACTAAGGCTACACTTCCAGGCACTCCAAGTATTCTTGGAATGATCAAAAAAGTTGAGCATATTGTTAAAGTTGCTGTAGTTTAATTAATTGGTGCGTTATTTGGCGCGCCTTCATAAGTATATTGTATATGTCTAATCCACTAAATGAATTAAAAAAAATCAAAACACAGGGCCGCAAAAGAGTTGGTCGTGGTATTGGTTCAGGCAAAGGTAAAACTTCAGGCCGTGGTGTGAAAGGTCAAAAAGCCCGCACTGGTCACTC
The DNA here is from genome assembly GCA_009693885.1 of Rickettsiales bacterium. Lineage (GTDB taxonomy): Bacteria > Pseudomonadota > Alphaproteobacteria > Rickettsiales > UBA1997 > CAMCFD01. The sequence goes on along the minus strand of SHWK01000013.1, from coordinate 5,521 downwards.
TACTGTTAGAGGTTTTGAAGGTGGTCAAACGCCTATTCACATGCGTTTGCCAAAAAGAGGATTTACTAACACTTGTCGCCAAGAAATTGAAGTTATCAATATTAAAGATATTATCGGCTTGCTAGAGTCTAAGGCAATCACAGAATCTGATATTCTAACTAAAGAAAAATTGCAAGAATTAGGTTTAATTTCTGATGCAAAAGCAGTAGTAAAATTAATCATGGGATACAAAGAAACAGTATCTCCAAAGATTAAAATTGTAGTTGATAAATATTCGGCTGGGGCAAAAGTTTTTGCTTAGTTTTTACAAATTTTATTAGAAACGGATGTGCGTTTCGCTGAGAATAATGTTTCATTAATTCTTAAACTTATTTTAGTGACTAACTTGCTAAAATAAGAAAACACATGAAAATGATTTTTTCATTTTCCGGCATTGGTTTTGGCCAATCGCTCAATTTTTTATAAATCAAAAAGTGGCCGTTCAAACTTCAGATCTTAAAAGACGAATTTTATTCACGATCTTCATTTTGCTTGTCTATCGTTTTGGCACCTTTGTGCCGATTCCTGGTATTGATGTTGAAATTTTGAAAAAATTCTTTAGCAGTGAAAAAGCTAACTTCTTCGGAATGATTAATCTATTCTCTGGCGGTGCGCTTGAAAGAATGAGTATCTTCGCGCTTAATATCATGCCTTACATCACTTCATCAATCATTATGCAATTGATGACCTCAATGTATAAAGGTCTTGCTGATCTTAAAAAAGATGGCGAACAAGGTCGCGCTAAAATCAATCAATATACTCGTTATCTCACAATAATTCTGGCTTTTTTCCAATCTCTAGGAGTCTATTACGCCCTTGCCAACAATGATCATTCGGCCTTTATCTCAGATTCGCCAATTTTCCTTTATACCACTTGCGTTAGCTTGGTTGGTGGTACGGTGATGCTGATGTGGTTTGGTGAGAGAATCACTAATTCTGGAATCGGCAATGGTATTTCGCTGATTATTTTTATTGGGATTGTTTCGTCTTTGCCGTCAAGTGTGGCGCAGGTTTTTGATCTATCACGCACAGGGGTTTATTCTTGGGTTTCTGTGATTGGCTTTTTCTTAGGATTAGGCGTGTTTTTGATGGCGATTTGTTTTGTTGAAAAAACCTATAAGCGCATTAAAATCCAATATCCTAACGCCTCTTTGATTAAATCAGCGGGGATGAGCGATTCATCATTTTTGCCATTAAAAATCAATGTTTCTGGAGTGATTCCACCAATTTTTGCTAGTTCGATCTTGATGTTTCCAACTGCTTTTGTGCAATTTACTGGTGTTGAGGGTGGATTTTTAAGCACTTCGCTTGCTCGCGGCGGATCACTTTATCTTGTGCTTTTTGCGGCGTTAATTTTATTTTTCTCTTATTTTTATTCATCAATTATTTTTAACACCGAAGATGTTTCTAATAATTTAAAAAAGAGCAATTGCTTTATTTTGGGCGTTAGACCTGGCGCTAATACTGCAACTTATCTTGATAAAGTAGTGTCTCGCCTAACCTTGATTGGTGCGATTTATCTAATTTTTGTTTGCGTTTTGCCAGAAATTCTGGTCACAAAATATTCTATTCCGCTTACGGTTGGCGGAACTGGCGTTTTGATTATGGTTAATGTTGTACTCGATTTAGTTAATCAAGTTCAATCCCATATGTTTTCTTCAAAATATGGTTCTCAAAATAAGAGAAGAAGAGTAAAAATAAGAGGCTAGAGCATGATTAATCTAGTTTTATTGGGCGCACCAGGATCTGGCAAAGGAACCCAAGCAGCAATGCTGGCAAAGGCTTTAAATATCCCCGCAATTTCTACGGGAGATGCTTTGCGCCGAGAAGTTGAAGCGCAAAGTGAAATTGGTAAATTAGCCAAATCATTCATGAATTCTGGCCAATTAGTGCCAGATCAAGTGGTTCTTGATATTGTAAAGGGCAGAGTGGTCCAAGATGATTGTAAAATAGGTTTTATTTTAGATGGTTTTCCACGCAATTTAAATCAAGCAATTATGCTTGAAGAATCGCTCGCTTCCATCAATAAAAAAATCTCGTTAGCCCTTGATTTTCAAGTGGAAGATGAGGCTGTGGTAAAAAGAATTTCTGGTCGTTTTTTCTGCAAAAAATGCGGCGCGATCTATAATCATCACTTTAAACAGACGCAAAAATCTGGCATTTGTGATGAATGTGGATCAACCGAATTTGACAGCAGAAGTGACGATAAGGAGGAAACCGTAAGAAATAGATTAAGTGTCTATCATGAAGCAACCGCAGGATTAATTGAGTTTTATACAAAAAATAACTTGATTTATTCGCTGGATGCTTTAAAAAATAGCGCCCTTCTTTTTGAAGAGATCTTTGCGGTGGTTAAAAATATTAACAAAACAAAATTATAAATCGTGGCTAGAATCGCTGGTGTCAACATTCCTAAAGAAAAAAGATTCGTTATTTCTTTAACATATATTTTTGGTATCGGCACAACGACTGCTGAAAAAATCTGCCAAAAATTAAAGATCAACGCTAAACTCAGAACTCATGAAGTTCCTGAAGAAAAATTAGCGCAGGTTAGAACTTTGCTTGAGAAGGAATATCCAACTCTTGAAGGTGATTTGAGAAGAAGAATCACTACGAACATCAAAAGATTGATGGATATCGGATGCTATAGAGGTATTCGCCATGTCAAAAAATTGCCAGTTCGCGGTCAAAGAACTCACACTAACGCTAGAACTCGTAAGGGTCGTGGCGTGGCAATTGCCGGCAAGAAAAAAGCAGTTAAGTAATCTCTAAAAACTAATTATGACAAAATATAGCGGCAAAAAAACTGTTAGCAAAAAAAAGAAAAGCCTCACAAACGGCGTGGTTCATGTATTTGCTAGCTTTAACAATACCATCATTTCTATCACTGATATGCAAGGCAACCTAGTTTGCTGGTCTTCAGCGGGAAAACATGGTTTTAAAGGCTCAAGAAAAGCTACTCCTTACGCGGCTCAGGTTGCAACTCAAAATGCGGTTACTACTGCAAAAAATCATGGCTTGCAAAGCGTGATTGTTGAAATCACTGGTCCGGGAGTTGGTCGTGAGGCTTCGCTTCGCGCGATTCAAGCGGCAGGTTTAACAACTACTGCAATCATTGATAAAACTTACCATCCACATAACGGATGCAGACCAGCTAAAAGAAGAAGAGTCTAATTCTTTTGGTGTGAAGCCTTACCAATGGTGAGGTGTGTTACGATAGTTATAATTATTTCGCTATTTCGCATTAACAAAGTTATTATATAACAAAAATATGGCAATTCTAAAAGAAAGTTGGCAGACACTAACAAAGCCTGCATCAATCATCACTAAAGATGGTCATGATAATACCAAAAAATCGGTTATTGTTATGGAGCCTTTTGAAAGAGGCTTTGGCGCTACTCTAGGAAACGCTTTGAGAAGAGTTTTGTTATCTTCAATCACTGGTTTCGCGGTTACTTCGCTGAAAATCGAAAATGTTCCTCATGAATATAGCGCTATTGAAGGCGTTAAAGAGGATGTTCTTGATATTATCATGAATGTTAAATCACTTGCGATCACTAAAGATAGCTCAACTCCTTGTGTTTTGAAGCTTGTTGCTAACCAAGCTGGGCCAGTCTATGCTGGTTCAATTGAAGCTCCGGCTGGTGTTGATATTGTCAATAAAGATTTATTGATTTGCACGCTTAGCAAAGGCGCTAAAATCAACATCCAATTGAATGTTGAATGTGGCAAAGGCTATTCTACTGCAGAAAATAACCGCAAAAACGATCATGCTGTTGGCACGATTGTTGTTGATGCAATGTTTTCTCCAGTTAAGCGTGTTGCTTATAGCATTGAAAACGCTCGTGTTGGCCAAATCACTGACTTTGACAAATTGATCATGGAAATTGATACTAATGGCTCAATTACTCCTCGTGATTCAGTTGCTGTTGCGTCTAAAATTTTGCAAGATCAATTAGAGGTTTTCATCAATTTTGATGTTGCTAAAATTGATGTTCCAGTAAAAAAAGAATTTGATTCTGAGCCAAAATTCAATAAAAACCTTCTTAAAACAATTGATGAATTAGAGCTTTCAGTTCGTTCTTACAATTGCTTGAAAAATGAAAATATCATTTATGTTGGTGATTTGGTTACCAAAACAGAAGCAGAAATGCTTAAAACAGCTAATTTTGGCAGAAAGTCTCTGAATGAATTAAAAGAAAATCTAAAAAATATGGGGTTAGGTTTCGGCATGAAATTGCCTGATTGGCCACCACAAAACTTGGATGATCTTTTGAAGATGAAAAATAAAGAATTTTAATTTTTTTAAAAAATGATACACGGAAATAAAGGAAGAAAGCTTAATAGAAATACTGCTCACAGAAAAGCTCTATTGCGCAATTTGTCGATCGCTTTTTTGGAACATGAATTCATCAAAACTACTTTGCCAAAAGCAAAAGAGTTTCGTCCATTTGTTGAAAGAATTATCACTCTATCAAAAGTAGATACTCTGAATAATCGTCGTCGTGTTGCGTCTTTGTTGGCGAACCAAGCGATTGTTGATCGTCTTTTCAAAAGCGTAGGACCTAGAGTTGCATCACGCAATGGCGGTTACATTCGTATTTTGAAATGTGGTTTTAGAACTGGCGACAAAGCTCCAATGGCAATCGTTGAATTGGTTGACAGAGTTGTGGTTGAAGCAGTAGCAGAATAGCTTACTGTATAATGATTTATATCAGATAATATTATGAAAAATTTTATTCAAGAATTTGAACAGGGTCAAATAGATTCAATATCTAAAGGCCGCACTATTGCTCCATTTAAGGTTGGCGATACTGTTAGCGTTAAATATAAAATCAGTGAAGGCGCGAATACTCGTATTCAAGCTTTTAACGGTATTGTAATTGCCAAAACAAAGCACATGAATCACTTTGGCGCAACATTCACTGTTCGCAAAATGAGCAGCGGCGTTGGTGTTGAAAGAAAATTCACGGTTTATTCTCCATTGCTTTCTTCGGTTGAAGTTTTGAAGCAAGGTGTTGTAAGAAAAGCTAAGCTTTATTACCTGCGCGCCTTGACTGGTAAGGCTTCTCGTATCAAAGAAAAGCTTGATTTTTTTGTTGAGTCAGACGTTTCAACTTCTGCAGAAAAAAATGACAAAAATTCTTAATCGAATTCTGATTATTGTGGCACTTACTATGGTGAGTGCCTGCATTTCTGATCCATCGCTTTATGGCAAAGTAAGGCGATATTCTGCTACTGATAAAAAATCTTTCGTATTCTCAATTGATGAAGAATACCTTCGCGATCACGCCAAATCCTCTAAAGACGAAAAATACCCATTGATGACTGAAGCTGAAGTTAGATTGCTTCATGGTCTTCTAATGCAAAATAACTATTGTTTAAATGAGGGGAAGCCGGCGTTTAAAATTAATTCTCGACAAGAAAAAATCTATGATGTGACTTTTGCGCATTTGATTGAGCAGAGTTATAATGCTAAGCC